>JBJMXE010000137.1:0-9662 GCA_045809745.1 Chthoniobacterales bacterium
ATGCACTCCTTGAACACGCCTTCACGCTCCACGATCAGGTCGTGAGTGCGTTCCAAGCCATCGAGGTGCACGTTCCAATACATCCATTTCGATGGTCCGATTACGGGTTTGTTTGCGTCCTTTGGCCCTTTGCGGATCTCAGCCGCATCTTTCTCGCTCGCTAATCCGACGCTGACCAGTTCGGTAATTTTAGATTCCACGAACGCAGGCTCGTCCGGATAACGGCTGGCCAACCACTCCCGCATCTTTTTCCGCACGAACATGGCATTGGTGCAGATGTAAACGATCCGTTCCTGCTCCAAAAGGCCGGATACCAGCGCTTCGATATGTGGATAAATCAGCGGTTCGCCGCCGCAAATCGAAACCATCGGCGCATTACATTCCCGAGCTGCGCCGAGGCAATCCTCCAGGCTCATCATGTCTTTAAGGGACGTGGAATATTCGCGAATCCGGCCGCACCCGGTGCAGGTAAGATTACAGGTATGAAGGGGCTCCAACTGGAGGACAGTGGCGAACTTCTTCGTACCGCGCAGCTTATGGCCGATCATGTACGCAGCAATTTTGCTGGTGAGCGCGAGGGGAAATCTCATAGGAGCGAGGATAGTAACGAGAGGTCCATGCCTGTCAATGGGAGGGGCTGAGGCCCGATCCCGTCGTTTTGTCACAGCCAGTGTGGCTTAACAATGCGGTCCAGTCGAGGACTTACTGGCTTCGCCTTGGGCGAGTCTTCTGTAGCGGCGGTCTCTGACCATCGCCTTATTCTGCTTTGAACCGATCTCCCGCTCCTTCCCTCAAATTCTTGCTACCGTCAGAGACCGCCGCTACAAGGCCATCAAACTTGCGCCGCCTCGGCCCGGTTGCGAAGTTGAGGGGTGGCACACAAACAACGGGTGGTTGTGCTCGGTGCTTCGCCGAAGCGGGATCGCTACGCGTTCAAAGCGCTGAACATGCTGCGCGATTACGGGCATGAACCGGTGCCGGTGAATCCCGCTTACGGCGAAATCTGCGGCACAACATGCTTTCCGCAGATATCTGATGTGTCCGATCCGATTGACACGGTTACTTTATATTTGGGCAAAAGAAGGTCCGATCCGCTGATCGAGGAAATAACCAACTCGGGAGCGCGCCGCCTGATATTGAACCCAGGCGCGGAAAATGATGATCTCGCTAAAGCCGCACGAGCTCGCGGAATTGAAGTGGTGGAAGGCTGCACCCTGGTGATGTTGACCGTCGGCACATTCTAATGCCTGGCGTGTAGCGGCGGTCTCTGACCGCCGCACTTGTTAGGCAACGCTTGCTTTAGCCGACGCCTGCTCGAAATCAACCGGCCTTCCAACCGCGCCTGATCAGGCTAACCGCGATCGCAGCCAGCAGTAGCGCGATGAGCTTCGATACGCCACGCAAACCCTGTTTACCAAGCAAACGCCCCACCCTATCAGCCTGGCACAACGCGATGGCGACGATGGCCAGGTTCAATAGAAGTGACGTAACCGTGTAGATCAAACCAACGGTATCGACGAGAATTAGCAGGGCGGTTAACAATGCCGGGCCCGCGATCAACGGCATGCCTAACGGAACGATCCCAAACTCGTGGCTGCCGGTCCGATCGTGACCACCTGTCCCAACCAGTTCTCTTCCGGCGAGAACAAGCAGGATTAATCCGCCGGCAACCTGAAAATCCGCGACGGTGATCCCGAGGGCGCCGAACACGATTTTTCCGAGAAAGATAAATCCCACCGAAACCAGCAATCCGGTTAGGATTCCAAGTAGCGCCTGCTTTGTCCGGTCCTCGGTATGAGTATGGGAGCCCAAGCCCATGAACAGCGCGACCAACCCGATTGGGTCGATGGCAACGAAGACGGGAATAAACGCGAGAAAGAATTTTTCTAGCACAATGCTCTGCTCTCCCACTTGAACGAGCGAATATCTTCTACACAATTGGACCTCTCCGTAGCAATCAAACCTTCGCCATGAAAAATCGCTTTCTGCCACTCCTCATTCTCTCCGGCTGCATCATTACTTTCGCGTTCGGGAGCTCTTCCCGTGCGGCGACGATCGATGATTTCCGCGCAGCAGCGAATAAAGCCAACGCGCTGCTGACCATCCCGCAATGGGATCAAACGCCTGAAGCAGTAACCACCTCAGTTAAGGAGGCGATTGCGACCGCCAATAAACGGCTAGACGAAATCGGAGCACAGGATCCAAAGAAGGTGACGTTCAAAAGTACCGTCGTGGCTCTGGACGATGTTGGTTATGAAGCGACGAACGCCGCTAACAAAGCCACCATCATTAAGGAGACCGATCAAAATCCGGCGATGCGGCAGGCAGCTGAGGCGGCGGTGAAGGAATTCGAGGAATGGGCAGTGGGAATTGATTATCGCGAAGATGTTTATAAGGCCATCAAAGCGTTCGCTGATACGCAGCCGAAGCTCGCCGGTGAAGATAAAAAGCTTATGGACGAAACGCTCCGCGACTACCGCCGGGCTGGTCTCGCTTTGCCGCCGGACAAGCGCAAAGAGGTCGAAGACTTACGCAAACAGCTCTCGAATCTCGGGACCCAGTTCGAAAGCAACGTTGTGAATGCGAAAGCGCCGGTTGTGTTCACGAAGGCAGAGCTGGACGGCGTGCCGGACAGCTTCTTTGCCGCGCCGGGTGTGAAGACCGGCGACGACGCTTATACGGTGCTTGCCAATATCACCTGGGAATACACGGCCGTGATGGAGAACGCCAAGAGCGAAGCGACTCGCAAGAAGCTCTATGTCGCTCACGACACCCTGGCGAAGGACTCCAATGTCACTGTACTGAACCAAATGCTGCCGCTCCGTAATACCATCGCGCTACGCCTCGGCTACAAATCGTGGGACGATTTTCAAACTGAAGTCAAAATGGCGAAGACCGGCGCCGGGGCGAAGAAGTACATCGGCGATCTGGTGACCGGAATTCAACCGAAGTTTGCTTCCGAAGTTGCCGAAGTGCAAAAATTGAAGGCCGCTGATACCGGTGATCCGCACGCGGTCATCGGAACATGGGATTTTCGCTATTACGACAACCAGCTGGTGAAACAGAAATTCAGCGTCGACAAGGAAGCGCTGCGTAACTTTTTCCCCTACCAACGAGTCGTGGACGGGATGTTCGCTATTTATCAGAACATCTTTGGACTGAAGTTCACTCCGATCGATCCACCCTTCAAATGGGTGAACGACCTCCAGCTCTACGTTGTTACCGACTCAACAACCGGCGAACCGATGGGCCTGTTTTACCTCGACATGTTTCCGAGAGAAGGGAAGTACAATCATTTTGCGGAATTCGAAATCGTTGGAGGAAAGCTTCTGCCTAACGGCAAATATCAACGACCAACTGTAACCCTCCTGTGCAACTTCCCTCCGGCAACGACGGACAAGCCCTCGCTCATGACTCACAACGACGTCGAGACATTGTTCCATGAGTTTGGGCATGTGTTGCACACCATGACCACTCGCGCGCACTACGCCCGGTTCGCCGGCACCAATGTTCCACGTGACTTCGTCGAGGCGCCTTCCCAGATGCTACAAAACTGGGTGTGGGATAAGAACGTGCTCGACACCTTTGCTGCCGATTATCGGGATCCGACGAAAAAGATCCCGGCTGAAACTGTGCAGAAGATGAACGACGCCAAGCTGGCAACCGCCGGCACCTTTTATCGACGACAGTTCGCACTGGCGTCGCTCGATCTCGCTTTGCACGATCAACATCCGGAAAATGCGCCATACGATTGCGTCGGCATATCCAATCCGATCCTGGAGAAAATTTTTCTGCCGATCGATCCAACTACGACCATGTGCACCTATTTTAGTCACCTGAATGGTTACGATGCCGGATACTATGGCTATGCCTGGGCCGACGCGATCGCGGCCGACATGGCAACAGTATTCGAGAAGGCGAAGGGAAAGTATCTCGATCGCGAAGCAGGCATGCGATTGCGTAACGAGATCTATTCGCAAGGCGACGCACGCGACGTCTCGCTCTCGATTGAGAAGTTTCTGGGCCGCCCACAATCAGTTCAGCCGTTTCTGAAGAAGATCGGCGTAGTTCCACAGGACAAGAAGGAGAAGCCCGCCGGACCATCAGCCGAAAGTCATTGAGGGAGTCAGCGGATACTGCTCGATGTTCGTGTGCATGGGTCACGGCTACGACACGATTCGCGGTTGCTGCCGTTCTAATGGAGGGACGAACTTGTCTCGTCCCACTAATTGGGATCCTCAAGGAAGATAATGGGACGGGATAAGCTCGTCCCTCCGCTGGTGCAACTTCCCGCACTTGCGCGAATTCCGTCCGGCGATAGGTAAGCAATATGACGAAGATGTTCGTTATTCTGCTGATTACATGCACATGCATCGCGGCCTTCGCCGCTGAACCCGAAGACAAGGTGAGACCGAGTCTGGAGGCAATCACTCCAGACGGGATGCTGGCGCACATCAAGGTGCTGTCCTCAGACGACTTTGAAGGACGCGCGCCCGGCTCCAAGGGTGAAGAGCTCTCGATCAACTATATTAGTGAGCAGTTTAAACATATTGGTCTGAAACCCGGTAACCCGGACGGTAGTTATCTCCAGGAGGTGCCGCTGGCTGGGATCACCAGCGATCCTCAAATGGCCTTTTCCGTCGGCGGGAAGGAAATGGCGCTCAAGTTCCCTGATGATTTCGTCGCGTCATCCGCACGGCTCCAGGAAAACATCAGTGTGCCGAAGAGTGACATTGTATTCGTCGGCTATGGCGTAGTCGCTCCGGAGTTTGGGTGGGATGACTACAAGGATGTCGATGTACGCGGCAAAACGATCCTGATGCTGATCAATGATCCGCCCGTGCCTGACCCGACAGATCCATCAAAGCTGGACGACAAAATGTTCAAGGGTCGCGCCATGACTTATTACGGCCGCTGGATGTACAAGTACGAAATTGCTGCGCAAAAAGGCGCCGCCGCTGCAATCATCATTCACGAAACCGGCCCGGCTGCGTATCCCTATTCGGTCGTTAGGACAAGCTGGTCCAAAGAAAATTTTGAACTGGATGAACCCGACAAAAACATGGGTGCGGTCCAGGTCCGGTCCTGGATCACCCTGGACGTGGCAAAACAGCTCTTATCCGCAGCCGGACAGGATTTCGATGCCCTCAAAAAGTCGGCAGTGAGCAAGTCGTTTAAGCCGGTGCCGATCAAAGCTCAGGCAACGATCGGGGTGAAACAACAGGTCCGATCGTTCAAATCGCACAACGTGGTCGGGAAACTGGAGGGAAGTGATCCCAAACTGAAGGATGAATATCTGATCTACTCCGCTCACTGGGATCACCTCGGCCGTCATCCTGAGCTGCAGGGCGATCAGATTTTCAACGGCGCGGTCGATAACGCCTCCGGGTGTGCTGCCGTGCTCCAGATTGCCGCGGCGTTCTCGAAGGTTAACCCGCCCCCAAAACGTTCGATTCTTTTCATGAGCACCACGGCGGAGGAAGCGGGTTTACTCGGCGCGAAATATTACGCGCATCATCCATTGTTTCCGTTGGAAAAAACATTGGCAGACATCAACATCGACAGCATGAATGTGTGGGGAAAGGCGCGCGAAGTTGAAGATACCAGCTTCGGCTTTTCTACGCTTGACGACATGTTGGCGGACGCCGCCAAGCGGCAGGGACGCACCTCCATTCCGAACAGTCGTCCCGAAAAAGGCAGTATCTATCGCGCGGACAATTTCGAGTTTTCGAAGGTTGGCGTGCCGTCGTTGTACATCGGCAAAGGTGTGCACCTTCTGTCGCGCCCGCTGGACGCGCCGCTTCGGTCAGATGAATTCGACCTGAAAGATTACCATCAGGTCAGTGATGACATCAAACCTGACTGGGATCTTGCTGGTGCCGCACAGGACGCCGAGTTGCTCTTTCAGGTCGGCCTCCAGGTCGCAAACGGAGATCGGTATCCGGAATGGAAACCGGACAGTGAGTTCAAGCCGAAACGCGACGCGATGCTGAAGAAGTGAGAATTTGTGCGCGGTATTCGACTACGCACAATTCCGAACCGATTACCGTTAGGTAGCGGCGGTTTACCGAACCGCCATGGCGATTGAGGTCAATCGCCTCTACCATTGCGCCGCGAATTCGGATCAAGCCATTACCTGCCGGAAAGCAGCAAGGAACGCCTCCATCTCCGATTTCTTCCCAATAGTTAGGCGCATGTGATTAGGCAACGCCGGAAATAATCGCCCGACTTCCACATTCCGTTCCTTAAGCGACTGAATTAGCGGCACCACCGGCCGGTGACAATCGAACATGATAAAGTTTGCCTGCGACGGGATGACCGGATGCCCGAGCTTCTCCAGTTCGGCAGCGACAAACTTTTTCGCTTCCAAGTTCAGCCGCTGACCTTCCTTCACGTGGCCCTCGTCGCCGACGCTCGCGACCGCGGCGGCCAGGGCCATGCAATTGACACTGTCCCATGGCTGATGCTTCCGCAGCTTGTCGATGGTCTCTTTTTTAGCAACACAGTAACCGCAGCGCAGTCCTGCCATCCCATAGATCTTGGAAAACGTCCGGGCGACGATCAGGTTCGGATGCTCGTTTACCACCGGGATAACGCTCTCGTAATCGGGACTGTCAGCAAAGTGAAAATACGCTTCGTCCACCAGGATCGTGGTCTCTGGTGAGGTGTTTGATATGAAATCGCGCAGGTCCTTCTTTGGAGTGATGCTCGCGGTTGGATTGTTCGGGTTGCAGATGTAAATGAGGCCGCCTTTCGCCGCCGCCCCCATTTTCGCAACATCGTGGGCGAAGGTTGAAGTCAGCGGCACTTTCTCTACTTCGGCGCTGTTGACCTTCGCGTGGTTGAGAATCGCTTCGAACGTCGGATCGGCGGCTACGAGTTTGCCCAACTGCGGACCGGTGAAGGTTTCGGCACAAAGTTTCAGGATTTCGCCGGATCCGTCGCCGATCAGGATCTGGTCGGCGCCAACTCCGTTGAGTTTTGCCAGTGCTGCAACCAGCGCGTCGGCATGCTCGTCCGGATAACGACAGGCTAAGCCAAAACTATCACTCATGGCCTTCAGCGCATTTGATGAAGGACCATAGGGATTCTCATTCGCGCTTAGCCGAACAACCGAGGACTTGGTCGTGGCCGGATTTGCTTCCTTGGCCAGGGAAAGCGTTGGTCTAACGAACGCGACAGCAGCTCCGGCACCGATCAGGTGCGCGAAATGACGGCGACTAATTGTATTCTGATTCATAAGCGTATTATTCGGCGGTAATCACGTGCGGAATGGATCTGTGGGCACGGGATAATCTTCGGCCTTGGATACGGCCAAAGTCGAACATAAACAACGCCACACGGCAGGTCCGTTGGAGCCGGGGCGGTGACGTCGGCTGTTTGCGCATTCAGGACTGCACGCCGGCCGGGGTCAGCGACCCCGGCTACAACCAGGCATCGCCTCGGAGTGATTTCGGATGCGCTACCGGGTTTGCGTAGTTCCGGGATTCCTTATCTTCTTATAGGGCCTTGCCAGGGAACCACGTGTATTCGACGCATGCTTGCCTTCTTCAAACAACAACGTCGCAAGCGACTCCGGAATCAGCCAGTTCCACCGGAATGGCTTCCGATCATTCACCGACACGTTCGATTTTTCGATCGACTTTCACCTGCTGATCGTAACGAGATCCTCGGACACGTCACCGTCTTCCTGTCCGAAAAGCGGTTCGAAGGTTGCGGCGGTTTGGAAGTGACCGACGAGATTCGCCTAACGATAGCAACGCAGGCCTGTTTGTTATTATTGCATCGCAAAACCGATTACTTCCCGAGGTTGGTCACGATTCTGGTTTATCCATCGGCCTACGTGGCGGAAGAGCACCGCCCGATCGACGAAAACATTTGGGAGCAAAGCAAAGTTAGCCGGCTTGGCGAAACCGGACGCCAGCTCGGTTCGATGGTCCTGGCGTGGGACGCTACCAAATCCGGCGCGACCGACCCTTCCGACGGCCGGAACGTCGTATTCCACGAGTTCGCGCATCAGCTGGACTACGAAAATTACGCGGCTGACGGAGTGCCGGGATTGGCTACCCGGGATCAGCAGGTCTCATGGGGAACGGTGATGCGGGTCGAATTCGCGTCGTTGCGTGCCGCGGACGAAACGGGGATACCGACGCTTCTTGATAATTACGGTGCGACCAGCCCGGCCGAGTTCTTCGCCGTCACGACCGAAGCTTTCTTTGAACGTCCGTATGCGTTGCGCCAGCGGCACCCGAAGTTATACGATGAATTCGCCCGTTATTTTCAGCAGGATCCATCGCAGTACTCAGCGGAATTGGCGGCGCGGTGAGATGGATGCAAGGGTGCGACCATGAAGTTTCTGCAAGTCTTGCTTGGGATCGTAACTGTGTTCGCAAGCACGAAGCTCGTCCCTCCGAGTAGACGGCAAACGATGCGTTTGCCCTACAATCCGAACGATGTCGCGTGTTGCAGCCGTTGTAGGGCAGGCGCTCCGCCTGCCATCAGGCACAACCGATTAATTCGTAGCTACCAGCTCGCAGAACTTTGCGAGATCGATGTTGCCGCCGGAAATTACGGCAACGATTGGGCCTTGGCCGACTTTACCGGTTAGGGCAGCGGCAACTGACAAAGCGCCTGCTCCTTCGGCAATCACCCGAGCTTTCTCGGCCAGCAGTCGCATCGCTTTTCTCGTCTCGTCGAGACTAACGACGATGTAATCGTCCACTACCGGCTTCATCCGTTCCCACATCCGCGGGAACATGCTCTGGCCCCCCGCCCCGTCCACGAATGATCCTTTCCATTCGCTGAACACCTGCGGAGAACCTTTCTGAAATGACAACGCCGCTGGAGCTGCCGTTTCCGGTTCTGCTCCAATCACCTTGATTTCAGGGTTCACGGCTTTGATTCCGCTGCCGACGCCGGTGATCAATCCGCCTCCGCCAATCCCTGCGATCACCGCTTTCGTGTCGGGAAGGTCTTCCAGAATCTCGAGGGCCATTGTTCCATGCCCGGCTATAAAGTTATGATCGTCGAACGGGTGAACGAATGTTCCTTCCACTCCTGGATAGGCGCGTTCCTCGAGCGTTTGCCAGGCGCGATGATACGAAACCGGAATCAGTGTCGCGCCGAGCCGCCGCATCCGTTCCTTCTTCGCTTCTGGCGCCGTTTCGATGGCAACGACCGTGCAGGGCACGCCGGCCTGCTTGGCGGCGTAAGCAACCCCCTGGCCGGCATTCCCGGCGCTCACGGTCCAGACACCGCGCTGTCGCTCTGCTTCGGTTAACATCGCGACGGCATTTGCTGCGCCACGCAGTTTATAAGCGTTGATCGGCTGCAGGTTTTCAAGCTTCAACCAAATCTCGGGATGTTCGGAGCCAAGCTCCAGGCGGATCAGAGGCGTTCGGATGATCGTGCCGCCAATCCGCTTCCGCGCTGCGATGATGTCATCGAGCTGGATGGGCCGAACCTGATCCGCAGCAACAGTCATATCGGAAATGAATTAGCCACAGTTGGACACAGATGACACACAGAATTCAGACGTTGCTTCTTATCCGCGCATATCTGTGCAAATCTGTGGGCGGCGATGAAGGTCAATTTCGTCATTGGAGGAACACAGAAGGGGGGCACATCCGCTCTGGATGCCTTCCTTCGGCAACACCCGCACA
>JBJMXE010000138.1:0-9177 GCA_045809745.1 Chthoniobacterales bacterium
GAAAAAGTGGAACGCGCAGCGAAGTGGAAGCAGACTAACAATTCCTCGTTAGACGTGGAAGTTGATGGCGGGATCAACAGTGAAACCGCGGCCACGTCAATTCAACACGGCGCCAACGTGCTGGTCGCGGGCACCTCCATCTTCAAAACTAACGATTACGCTGCCGCGATTCGGGCACTGCGGTGACCTGCGGCATACGCCGCAGCGATTCGCGCGCTGCAGGGCGGGTCAGACAAGGCGCCAGGCACACTCGTCATCACCGATAACGTGGGCGGTGTGGTTTGGGGCGGATAACTTGCGTGACTGCGCGCAAGTAGGCGAGGTCCTTCACTCCGTTCAGGACGACATGGGTTTTGCGCGATGTGGCTTCGTCGACCACGCGCGCTCATTGCGCGCGCTGCCGTTGCACGTCGGGCTCTACAACGCATAAGCTTGTCATCCCGAGCGAAGTCGAGGGACCTCACATAAACACGACGACCTTCTATATATACATGCTGACGAATCGAAGCCGGGTCGTTCTGTATGTTGGTGTCACCAACAGCCTGGAAGGCCGGATATGGTGGCATCAAAACACTGAGGCCGTTTCGTTCGTGAAATCGTACAAGTTGAATCGCCTCGTCTACTTCGAAGAATACGCGGTCATTCGCGACGCCATCGCCCGCGAGAAGCAACTCAAGCACTGGCGCCGCGAAAAGAAGAACGACCTCATTCGACGCCTTAATCCGAAGTGGGAAGATCTCGGCACGAGAATGTTCGGCGCGAGTAGGTGAGGTCCCTCGACTTCGCTCGGGGTGACAATCAAGAGCGTTTGCAGCGCGGCAGGCGTACCATGCGCATGTTCGGCGCGAGTAGGCGAGGTCCCTCGACTTCGCTCGGGATGACAGTCAAAGGCGTTCCATGGGCTAATACCACCGTCGCGTTAGCCATAATGTTTACAGCTTAGCCGCCACAAACATCGGAGCTAAACGCACGGGTTCACGGGTCGGCGATAAAGATCTTCTGGCACGACTAGGCGTTTGCCACTCGTGCAGCGGCACCGCAATCCCGCGCTCACAATAATCTTGTCATCCCGAGCGAAGTCGAGGTCCCTCGCCCACTCGCACGAATTCACTCAGCCGCACTCAAGATTCCTCCACGAAGTCACCCGCGCCGCAGCCACATCCGCCAGACTCGCAGTTACCGCACTCGCTGTTCCGCTGGGCCTAAGGACACATCGGATCCCGACCAAGTCGTCGCATCATTCTCCGCGACGTGGAAACATTCCAAGCGGAAGCCGGCCGCCTTCGCCCTACTGAAACTGCGCGGCCACAACCGGCTCGGCCAGGGCGGTGGTCTCAGCCATGACTTCATCGTTCTGAGTCACCCGCACCACCTCTTCCACCGTCGTCCTCGCCTGCGCGACACGACGCCAGCCGTCCTGGCGCAATGTCTCCATGCCTTCGGCGATGGAGCATTGCTTGAGCTCGCCGCCGTCGCGCTTCTGCATGATCAACTTCCGAAGCGGTTCGGTGATGATGCAAAGTTCGTAAATCGCAGTCCTGCCCTGATAACCGGTCTGCCGGCATTGTTCGCATCCTCGGCCGCGATTGAACCTGGTCCCTAGTTCCCTAACCGGGAATCCAATCTCGGCCAGATACTCCGGCGGATATTCCACCTGTTCCGAGCAATCCGGGCAAATCGTCCGCACCAATCGTTGGGCGATGAACGATTTTACCACTGATGCGAGTAGGAATGGCTCTACCTCCATATCGAGCAAACGAGTGATCCCACCCACCGCATCGTTCGTATGAAGCGTGCTGAACACAAGGTGCCCGGTCATGGCTGCGCGAATGGCAATGTCAGCGGTTTCGACGTCGCGGATCTCGCCGACCATCACCACGTTTGGATCCTGTCGAAGAATGTGACGCAGCCCGCGAGCGAAGGTGAAATCGATTTCGGGTTTCACATCCATCTGCAGAACGCCGGGTAGCTTGTACTCAACTGGTTCTTCGATGGTAATGATCCGCCGCTGGACGGAATTGATGGTGCTAAGGAAGGAATAAAGAGACGTCGATTTTCCGCAGCCGGTAGGCCCAGTGAGAAGAATGATCCCGTTAGGCTGAGCCAGCAGGTGACGAATGACGTCTTCCTGCTTAGGGCTCAAATCAAGCCGTTCAAATCCGAACTGCTGGCCGCCGCGGCTGAGCAGACGCAGGCTGATCGATTCGCCATTTACGGTGGGAATGGTGGAGACACGAACGTCGAGCTCGTTGTTGTTCGCCTGCAGATTCATGCGGCCGTCCTGCGGCAGACGCCGTTCGGCAATGTCCATGTGGGCCATGACCTTCAGACGGGAAATGATGGCCGAGTGCAGTAAGCGCAGCTGCGGGGGGACTGCCACCTCGTGCAAAATACCGTCGATCCGGTAACGAATCCGGATGTCGTTCTCCAGCGGCTCAACGTGGATGTCCGTCGCCCGCTCGATGATCGCTTCGCGGATGACCTGGTTCACAAATTTCACCACCGACGCTTCCGGATCGTCCGCGTTGATATCGGTGGCAGCATCGCCGTCATGAAGCACTTCGAACGAACGGTTCGTTTTTAAGATTTCATCGAACGTTTCGGCACCGACGCCATAAAGCGTTTTGAGAGTGCGGAGCAGATGAGCACGCGGGACGAGCACCCATTCAGCCGGTTTCTTCAGCAATTGAGTGGCAAGCTGACGCCCTACCGAGTTGAACAAATCATAAGTCGCCAGCACCACCGCGTTTTCTTTGAGTTCGATCGGCAGGATGTGGTGCTGGAAAACGAAACGGCTGGGGAGAATGGAAAGGGTGTCGCGTTCGATCTTTCGGCCCTCGAGCGACACAACCGGCACCCGGAAAAAAGTACCGATCGCGCCAAGGAACCGGTTCTCGTCGACCTTGCCTGAATCGAGCACCTGCGCGACCCAGGAGCCGCCGTTCAGATTCTGCGCGAGTTGAACCGCTTCTTCAGTGGATTGAACGCCGCCGGCCAGAAGAAGGTCGACGACAGATTTGCTGACGGTAGGGATCATGGTTAGGCGGCGGGTGCGAAGGACAGGCGCAGGTCTTTGTCAGTCCAGACCGTAAAAAGTTCAAATAAACTACGCCTCATTCGTCTGCCTTCTTAGCTATTTCAGCACCAAAAGCCGCTAGGGCAAATGAAGCTCGCGCCTGACGGCCTGGGTGATCGTGCCGGTGACCCGCATGGAATAATTTTTCTGCATGTGCGCGACGGCGGTCGCCGTCTCGTCCGAGAACACGCCATCGATCGGTCCGCAGTAGTAGCCGAGTCGCGTCAGGGCCACCTGGAGAGCGCCAACATAGGCCGGCATCCGGGCAACATCATTCGCGCCCTCTAAATAGTACAGCGCACGCCAGTGATACCGATGTTCCAAGTCCGGCGGGTAAATTACCTTGCTGGAGTGCAGCATGCCGAACTCGTCCCGCTGGGCCAGCGTATCTGACGGACGAAACCAAAACTGTTCCAACTCCTGCGCGTTAGCCGAGCCAAAACCGAGCGTCCCACAGGCACAAACAATCAGAAGTGCAATTTTCATGGCGATCCTTTAGAAATCTTTCGAAGTCGGAACGTCCGGCGGTGGCAACTGTTTATCCTCTCCGTGGTTCGGCGGGCAATCGGCGCATTCACCCTGGTCCACTTCAGGACCAAAATGGGTCTTGTCCTCGGTCTTCTGCCGCAATCGGAAAAGGTCCAGTTTGCTAAGGGTCACCTCCGGACACATTAAGACCAGCAGTTCCGTCCTGTTTTTGGTAACGTTGGTACTGCGAAACAGACCCCCTAACAATGGCACTCGGGCGAGCACGGGAATGCCGGTATAACTTTTGCGCTTGTCGTCCGTAATCAATCCGCCAAGAACGATCGTCGAGCCGTTAGGCGCGGAGACATTCGTTCGAATGTAGCGCGTAGCGATATTTGGAATCAGGTTGCCATCGATCCTGGTGCTGTCGGCAATGCTGTCAATCTTTTGCAAGATATCGAGTGACACTTCCTTCTCCGAGTTGATCAGCGGAACCACTTCGAGCTGCAAAGCGACTTTCTTGTACTGAATGTTCGACGCGACGGCAGCGGTATTATTCAGGACATTTCCGTTGGTGACGTTGGTTAAAGAGCTGACTGGAACGGGGATTTCAGTGCCGGAAGCGATGATCGCTTTTTTGTTGTTGCTGGTGAAAACCATTGGCCGTGATACCACCTTGAATTTCCCTGTTTGTTCAAGCAGATGCACGATCGTCGCCAGGTAGTTGCCTGCGGCTACATAAACGTTCGTTCCACCGGCTACCTGCTGCAG
The DNA here is from genome assembly GCA_045809745.1 of Chthoniobacterales bacterium. Lineage (GTDB taxonomy): Bacteria > Verrucomicrobiota > Verrucomicrobiia > Chthoniobacterales > UBA10450 > DATFCK01. The sequence continues at coordinate 4,316 of JBJMXE010000138.1, forward strand.
AGCGTTACCAAAATTGACCAGACCGGCTGGATCGATAATGCCGGCGGGAACGACCGGTGTTCCTCCCGGCGCCGCGGTTGCGGCGCTGCTCGGGGCGGGGATGGGCGCGCCGGTATTGCGCGAGATTCCGACAACCTTGTTCTTGTATTTCAGGAACCAATCGACCCCGAACTCTTCATCGTTGTTAAGAGTCAATTCGCCGATGACGGTACTCAGCGCGACCTGCGGCGCTTTCACGTCCATTTCATCGAGGATCTTCTGAACCTTCACCACTACTTCCCGGTTACCCAGGATGATGATTGAGTTTGCCCGCTGGTCCGCGATGATCTTGGCGTTGCCGACCGTGACCGCCTTAGGCGTTGTGTCGACCGCTTCGGTCGAAAGCTCTTCCGAAATGTTCAGAGTGCTGTCACCTCCCGCGCCTGACAGACTCCCGTTGTTGTTATTATTCGTCCCGGTGCCGTTTCGATTCTGCCGGTTCTGGGCATTCTGCTGATTGGGATTGGCGCCCGGTCCGAGTCCTTCCGCTCCGCCCTGCTGCTGAGTCCCCGGCTCGGTTAACGACTGCACGATTACCGGCAAAACTTCGGCGGCGGAGATATACTTCAGCGGCCGGGTAATCGGCTTGGCGAACTCCACATTGGCGTCAAACTCCGAAATCAGCTTCCGGACAAAAGGCATGTTGATTGGCCGGGTGATCACGTGAATCCGGTTAGTCCGGACGTCAGCCGAAAGTTTGATCTTACCGACCACCACCGATTCTTCGGTTAAAGCGGTTAGGGCACCGACATCCGGCTCAAGCGACGCCTGGGGCGTGGGCGGGCGCACCGGCCGGATTCCCGGCGCAGTCGGAACGGCGCCGCCCGGGCCGTTTCCAGTCTGGCCCTGGCCCTTCTCAAAAATGTCTTTCAACATGTCGACGACTTTGGTGGCGTCCGCGCGCTCGAGCTTAATAAACTCGCTAACGACTTCGGCCGGCGGAATGTCAATTTGGTCGATGATCCGCGAGAGGGTGCGAATCACACTCGAATTTTCGGTAACGAGGATCGCTCCCGCCTTCGGTAAGGCGAGGAACGAGGTGTATGGCTGGGGCGGCGACAAATATTGCCCGAGCACCTGCTGCAATTCCTGGGCGTCGGCATAACGCAGCTTGAACAGGAAGCTGACCACACGGCCGTCCTCCGGAATTTCCGATTCGTCGGAAATGATCGGCACGCCGGCGGTGCGGGGATTCTTGCCCGTCCCAATCACCTTGACGATGTCGTCTTCAGAAGGGACTAACGAGAACCCGTTCATTAACAGGTTGATCTCGATAATTTTAATCGCTTCCTCGCGCGGAACTTCTTTGCTGATGAAGATGTTGACCTTGCCTTGAACGAAGTTGTCCATGACCAGCTTCTTACCGGTTAGGGCTTCGTAGAGGTGGAGGATGTCCGCGACGTCGCTATTCGGATATTGGAGCCGCACCATGTTCGGCGCGCCAGGAGGGGCCGTTGGTGGCGGGGTGGCGGCGGCGGCCGCAGGCATGCCGGGGGCAACCTGAGCGAAAGCACCTGCCGCGGCCAAAACAAGAATTGACGCTACGCAGAAAAGTCTCAGCACGGGATTATATAATTGGCTTGAGAATATCACGGACAATACGGTTCGCCTATGAGAATCGCTCAGGGAAGCTTCTGGACGCAGAAGATCAGAACGTTATAGGAGAGCTGCATGTTTCGGACGTTGACCCTTATCGTGCTGCCAACACTTCTGGCTATAGCAGCAATCATTCCGGCGAGCTCCGCAAGTCCGCCCCCTTCTCCGTCCCCGGCATCCGCCGCAACCGCTTCCCCGACACCAACTCAGGCCGAAAATCAGGCCGGCATTCGTAAGGTTCTTGAGGCGCAGCAAATCGCCTGGAACCACGGCGACATCGACACCTTCATGGACGGTTATTGGCGGTCGCGCGACACTAGATTTGTTTCCGGCGACACAGTGACTCGCGGCTGGCAGACCGTTCACGATCGTTATAAGGCGAAATATTCCGACCATGAGAAGATGGGGCAACTGACGTTCTCAGACATTGAAGTGAGCATGTTCGGCTACGACGGCGCACTGGTATTTGGCCGGTGGCAGTTGCAGCGCGCAACCGACCACCCGCACGGCCGATTTACGCTGGTGTTTAGAAAAACGCCGGACGGCTGGAAGATCGTCCACGATCACACCAGCGTGGCAGACGATTCGTGAGGAAACAACGGGCGCAATGGCAGCCTCGGCGGTCATACACCGCCGCTACAGTTTTCTCAGCCGTTCCAGCAGCTTCTCGTGGATGCCGTCGAAGCCTCCGTTACTGAATACGGTCACCACGTCGTTAGGCTGAAGCATTGGAACGATCCGCTCGACGATTGCGTTCGCATCTTTTTCGTAGAATGCCGGACGGTTCTGATCAGCGATGGCTTTCACCACTGCATCGGGCCGGAGGCGATCGTGTTCCGGAATCTGTTCGAGCTTCGCGACTTCGGAAATGAACACTCCGTCGGCACATGAAAGTGCCTCCGGCAAAGTGTTCTGGAAAATTGCCCGCCTGGTGGTGTTTGAACGCGGCTCGAAAATCGCCCACAACCGATGACCTGGATAGCGGTGTCGCAGCGCTTTCAGAGTCTCGGCAATCGCGGTGGGGTGATGCCCGAAATCGTCGATCACTTTGACGCCGTGGGCCTCGCCGCGGATTTCCTGCCGTCGGGCAATCCCGGAAAAGGTTTTTAGCGCGTCGTGTATTTGCTCGTCGGAAACACGATAGAAACGCGCGGCACTGGCGGCCATCGCGGCGTTTCGAACATTGAATTCGCCGCTCAACTCCACTTCAAACGTGGTGTCGCCTAACTTAAAGCGCGAACCACTCTCGCTGTAGGCAACGTCTCGGATCCGCTGGGCGCAGTTCTCCGAGAAACCGACTTCGATCATCTGCGCGAGACAATCTCTGGCAACGTCCACGCAATTCCGATCGTCGCCGTTCAACAGCACCATCCCGTTTTGCGGAACAATATTGAGCAGCCGTTTGAAACTCAGTTTTATGTCGTCGATGTCCCGAAAAATATCGGCATGATCGAATTCGATATTGTTAACGATCAGTAACTCCGGGAGGTAGTGAATGAACTTCGAACGCTTGTCGAAAAAGGCCGTGTCGTATTCGTCGCCCTCGATCACGAAAAATTTGGAATCGTGCAACTGCGCGCCCTGGCCTAAATTTTTCGGAATCCCGCCGATCAGGTAACCGGGTTTGTGCCCGGCCTTCTGCATGATCCAGGCGAGCATTGATGTGGTGGTGGTCTTCCCGTGCGTGCCCGTTACCACCAGGTTGTGTTTGTCCCGAAGGAAGTGGTTCTTCATCACCTCCGGAAGCGATAGATAAAACAGTTTTCGGTTGAGTACGGCTTCGACTTCAGGGTTGCCGCGCTTCATCGCGTTGCCGATCACGACGACATCGGCGTCGTTAGGAAGGTTCTCGGCGCGGTATCCGGCGTGGAGCTTTATCCCCCGCTCTTCCAGAAATGAAGACATCGGGGGATACACGTTTTCATCCGATCCCGTGACCACGAAGCCCCGGTCTTTCATTGCTGCCGCCACCGCGCCCATGGCCGTGCCGCAAATGCCTAGAAAATGAAAGTTCCGAAGCCCGAATTTCACGAGGAGTCTTTACCCTGATTTGGGGCGGTTCGCCAGCGGCACGAAATGGCAATCGAAGCACCAAATCCCAAGCACCAAGTTCCACCGAAGCGCCCATCACCAAGCTCCAACAGCGGCGGACCACGAGGTCATTTGCTTGGTTATTGGAGCTTGGAATTTTTTGGTGCTGGATGTTGGAATTTGGACCTTCCGCCGGAGGGAGCGGGGCGGCCTCGGCCAGTTTATTTCTTCTTGAACACCTCAACCGCGTTCCAAGCGTCGTCCGGGGGTTCCTCTTCATACTCCAGCGCGCGATCCAGGTACATCTTGGCCAAATTGTCGTCCGGATAGAATTCCAGGAACTGCGAGAAAATGATTTTCGATTGCTTGAACTGCCGTTGCCGGAAGTGAGTCAGTCCTTCTTCGTAGCGGTCAACCCACTTCACCAGTTGCGGATCCACCGATTTGTCGGCCTTCGGTCCGAGAATCGTCAATACATCAACCGGCTTAGTCTTTCCTTTCACCTGAACCCGCGCGACCGAACGCAAATGAAATTCGTCGCGCACCAGTTCTGCCGCGGACGCACCGATCAGAATATCGACTCCGTAGGCTCGAGTAAGTCCTTCCAATCGGGATGCCAGGTTCACCGCGTCCCCGATCACCGTTGGATCCATTCGTTCCTGGGAGCCGATGTTCCCCACGACCACTTCACCCTGGTTAATACCCACGCCCATGCCCAGACCCATACGACCCTGCTGCCGCCAGGAATCATTGAGTGCCTTCAGCGCGCAGCGCATGCCGTAAGCGGCGCGCGTCGCCCTTTTGGCATCTTCCGCCACGCCATAACTGTGGACATTGCCCCACACCGCCATGATGGCGTCACCGATAAATTTATCGAGCGTGCCGCCGTGTTCGAAAATCACGGTGGTCATCTTGGTCAGATACTCGTTCAGATGCCTAACGAGTTCTTCAGGATCGGCTTTCTCGGATAAGGTAGTGAAGCCGATCAAGTCGGAAAACAACATGGTGGCCGGCACGCGCACGCCGAGCAGCGAGTGATAGTAACTGTCGGGGTTTTCCAGGATTTCCTTGACCAGGTTCTTGGACACGTAGCGCTCGAGGGTGCGGCGGGTGCGGAGTTTTTCCAGACGCTCCAGGGCGTAATCGAAACCCAGCGAAGAAATACCGCTCAGCGTGAAGGCGGAGAGGACAGGCAC
>JBJMXE010000139.1:0-8468 GCA_045809745.1 Chthoniobacterales bacterium
CTGGAGGAACGAAAACCGAGCACGAGACCGATGCAGCAGATCATCAAGGCCCAGTTTACCGCCGGCACATAGATCTGACCGATGACGCGTTCGGACGTGTAGTTCACTTTCAGACGCGGCATGTAGCCGAGCTGGATCGCCTGCATGGTCAGTGAAAACGCGCCGCTGATAATTGCCTGCGAGGCAATCACCGCTGCGGCCGTAGCCAGAATCACCATCGGATAAAGCGCCCACATCGGCGTCATTCGAAAGAATGGGTTAACCGCCGCAGCCGGATCCACCAGCACCAGCGCGCCTTGTCCGAAATAGTTCAAGGTCAAGGCGGGCAGCACCACCGCGAACCACGTTAGGCGGATAGGAGCGGTTCCGAAGTGACCGATGTCGGCGTATAACGCTTCGCCACCGGTTACCGCCAGAAATACAGCGCCCAGCACTACGAATCCGGCCCAGCCATTTTCGACGAAAAACTGCACAGCGTGCAAAGGATTGATCGCACCGAGGACTTCAGGAGCCCGCGCGATCTGATGGATTCCGAGGGCCGCGATTGTGATAAACCATATCAGCGTAACCGGTCCGAACACGGCGCCCACGCCGGTGGTACCGCGAGATTGAAAGAGAAAAAGGGCCACCAGAATGACGATCGCAATCGGCACAACCGATGCGTCGAACATCGGAGTCGCCACATGGAGACCTTCCACTGCGCTGATGACCGAGATCGCAGGCGTGATCATTCCGTCGGCGTAAAGCAGGGCGGCGCCGAACAACCCGAGCAGGAAGAAAATCTTGCCGCGATCGACGACGTCACTAACGAGTGTGGCGAGCGCGAGAATCCCGCCTTCACCTCGATTATCCGCTCGAAGGATAAGGATCAAATATTTGACCGAAATGATGAGAAGCAACGACCAAAGGATCAGGGACAACACGCCGAGCACATTGCCATGGGTCGGTGGGATGCCATGTTTGCCATAGAAACATTCCCGAAGCGCATACAACGGGCTGGTGCCGATATCGCCGTAAACAATGCCTAACGTCGCCAGGCAAAGTACTACCAGCCGGGCCCGAGGTTCAGTCGGCCGGTGAGAGGAGCCACGCTGCGCCGGGTCTGGAGGGGCGGGCACTAACGTTGAAGCGGCGCGATTCACGCGAGACCTTTGAATTTAGGCTCCTGCCGGGATTGGAATAGTTAAAACGGTACTAAAATCCGCGGCAGTTATTCCCACCGGCGCTGAATGGGCTACATTTAGATGTGCGGGAAAGCTCCAGGACGGACCGCTCCGGTCGGACCTCTGCGGTGATGTTGCCGTCCCAGCCGGGCAGCGACAATGGGCCGGTGTTGCAGCCGCCCACCTTTGCACCATGGCGTCAATACTTCGTAGCTATTGCCGGAGTGGCGGCACTCACCCTCGCCTGCTGGTTGCTCACGCCATTGACCGGTTATGGGGCGATTTCGCTGATCTTTCTGCTGGGGGTGCTCCTCGCTGGAATGGTGTTAAGCCGCGGACCCGTGCTGCTGGCCGCGGCGCTCAGCGCGGTTTCCTGGAACTTCCTTTTCATCCCTCCGCAATTCACTCTCCACATCGCCAAGCTGGAGGATGCGCTTACGTTCGCCACCTATTTTATCGTCGCCCTGACGGTGGGCAGCCTTACCTCCCAACTGAAGTCGCGCGAACATCTGGCAGCTCAAGTGCAACTCGCGAAGGATTCAGAGCGACTGCGGAAGACGCTGCTGGATTGCGTTTCTCATGAATTGAAGACGCCGCTTGCCGCTATCACAGCGGCCAGCCAGGAACTGCAGCGGCTTGGTCCCACACTCTCTGGAGCAGTATTAAATCAGCTCGCTGGCGAAATTCACGACGGTTCGGCGCGGCTAAATCGAGTGGTGAACAATCTGCTCGCCATGAATCGCGTCGAAAGCGGCGTGGTGCGGCCAAACTGCGAGTGGTGTCACGTGCGGGAACTGTTGCAATCAGCGATCGAAATCGAGCACGATTCGCTGGAAGGCCGGGATGTCAGGCTAGACGTCCCGGAGGACATCCCGCTCGTGCTGGTCGATCATGGATTGATCGAGCAAGCGGTCTCCAAGTTGATTTCCAATGCCGGAATGCACACCCCGGAAAAGCAGCCGCTGGAAGTTGATGCTGAGTGCCGAAATGCGCATCTGATCATCTCGGTGAGTGATCGCGGTCCCGGCCTTCAAAGCGACGCCACCGATCGACTATTTGAAAAATTCTACCGCGCTGATGGCCATAAGGCCGGTGGACTTGGTTTGGGACTGTCCATCGCGCGCGGCTTTGTGGAAGCGCACGGCGGACGCCTAACGGCACAAAATCGGGACGGTGGCGGCGCCCGCTTTACAATTGATCTTCCGGTCCGCACAACCGATGCAGCCGCATTGGAGACGACATGAAACAAACACGAACCGCGCTCATCATTGACGATGAAAAACAGATTCGGCGGCTTTTGCGGTTCGCGCTGGAAGCGGCAGACCATCAGGTTTACGAAGCGGAAACGGGACAAAGTGGGCTTACCGAAATCGTTCAGCGCAAACCCGACGTGGTTTTGCTCGACCTCGGTCTCCCCGACATGGAAGGGGTCAAGGTTTTGCGGCGCCTGCGCGAATGGTCGGACGTACCAGTGCTGATTCTTTCCGTGCGTGATGACGCCGAGGAGAAAGTGGCTGCGCTCGATGCCGGAGCGGACGACTACGTCACCAAGCCTTTTGACACGGCGGAATTGCTGGCCCGGGTCCGCGCCACTCAGCGCCGCTCCCTGACTGAGGCCGGTGAACCGGTGTTCAAGTCCGGCTCGCTTTGCGTCGATTTCGCGGTGCGCCAGGTCAGGCTTGCCGGCGTCGAAATCAAACTGACTCCGACGGAATACTCGCTGCTGCGAGTACTGGTGCAGAACGCCGGGAAAGTCGTTACCCATCGGCAGCTGCTCCGAACGGTTTGGGGAGAGAAGGCAGAGAGCCAGGCGCAATACCTTCGGGTTTATGTCACACATTTGCGGAAGAAACTCGAAGCAAATCCAGACACACCGAGCTTGATTAAAACTGAAGTCGGTATCGGCTATCGCTTAGCAGCCGAGTAGGCCTAAAAACGCGATCGGCTGGGCATTCGGCGTTAACGATTTTTTAGCGATAATCGGACTCATTTTAATTAACGGTCGCGCCCGGACCAACATGAAGTTTGGGGATGGACGCAATCGTAATTGTATTCATGCCGCAGCCTGACGGTAGGCTGTCGACCAAACCCGCGCTCTCTTTGCCGGCGCCGACTAGCGGGTCAGATGCCCTCGTGCCTGCTCGTCGTGTTCAAGCCGAGCCGCCTTTCTGGACCTGGTTCATCGAAAATCCGCGTGCTGGCCATGACCAGTCAGCGGAAGTATGAGGACAATCAGTTCTGATTGTTCCAACTGGGGCTAGGTCACTTGTCGGTGTCAGGAAGTTGTAGGCGTTCGTAGCGTCCAGAACCCTATCGATGATTGGGACCAACGTTAAGCGGCCACGGAACGTCGATTGGAAACGGGCGGCGGCGATTCTCTATGGCGACTGGGGGACGAGCAAAGCCTACGTAATGGGGCTTGCCTTTGCTGTCGCCGGCTACGCGTCATTCTGGTTGATCGCGGCGATGTGCGTGCTCACCGCGCTGGTCGGATTCAATTACATGATCATTTGCCGGTTGTACCCGGACGGGGGTGGCGTTTACGCCAGCGTTCGCCACCGCAGCGAAGTGATCTCGATTGTCGGTGCCTTTCTGTTGATCGCCGATTATCTGGTGACCGCGGCAATTAGCGCCCTCTCCGCGTTCCAGTATCTGGGCGTCCCTCATCCGGAAAAGTTCGCCACCGCGGCGATTTTGCTAATCGGTCTGCTTAACCTGTTAGGCCCGAAGCACACCGGCGGCCTGGCCTTGCTGATTTCAGTGCCAACTGCGATCGTCGTAATTGTGCTGGGACTCTTCACTGTTCCGCACATTCACGCGGCCTTCGCGAATTTGCAGCCGCTGCACGGTTCGTTAGGTCAGAACTGGACCGGATTCGTCGGCATCGTTCTCGCCTTGTCGGGCGTGGAAGCAATCGCGAATGCCACCGGAGTGATGAAACTGGATCCGGGCAGCACCGATGCAAGACCGTCGGTTCGTCGAACCGCCACTCCGGCGTTGTGGTGGGTGATGGTGGAAGTCTGCATTTTTACATTGCTGCTCGGCCTCGGAATGCACGCGGTCACCGGCCTTCAGATCGTTAATGGTGATGTGAACGCGCCGGGTGCTGAAGGCGTTCGCGATTACATGCTCCGCTACATGGGAGAGATTTTCGTCGGCGGCGCTTTCGGTCCGGCGCTGGGCCACGTATTTGGGGTGATTGTCAGTATCGTGTTCGCGCTTTTGCTGCTGTCGGCGGTCAACACTGCAATCGTCGATCTCATCATGATCCAATTCCTGATGGCGCGAGACCGCGAGCTGCCGGGAATATTCCAACGGCTCAACCAGTGGGGCGTTCCCGGTTTCGGCATGTGGCTGGCCACGATCGTTCCGATGGCGTTAGTCACCTTCATTAAAGACATGGCGGGTTTAGCGGACCTGTATGCTGTTGGCGTGGTGGGCGCCATCGCTACCAATCTTGGCGCGACCGCCACTGACTGGAATCTTTCCATCCGCCGAGGGGAACGGACCTTGATGTTCGGCACGTTCCTGATTATGGCCGCGATTGAGATATCGCTTTTGATCGACAAGCCTAACGCCCGGTATTTCGCGGTAACCATCTTGGCGGTCGGTTTGATTCTCCGGGGCCTGGTACATGAACGTCGAATGAAGAAGAGCGGCGCGAATGAGGGCGCAGCGCTCGCAGCAGACGTCACTGGAAATGGTGCGTCGCTTTCAGCGGACCATTCAACGAGCGCGGAAACCATTCTGTGCGCGATCCGCGGTACCGGACGTACTCTGGATTTCGCGGTGAAAGAAGCGCGCGATACCGGACGCCGCCTCTATCTGCTGTTCGTGCACGAGCAACCGTTCATGACCGAGCAAGATGCCCAAAGGAAGTGGGCTAATGATCCGGAAGCCACCGCGATCTTCGATGCCGCCCGGAGGCAGGCCGGAGACGTGTCGCCGATGTTCTGTTATGCGGTTAGTCCTTCCGCTGCCGAAACTATCGTGGACGTAGCGGCGACGGTCGGTGCGTCCCGGGTGATCGTGGGAGCGCCACAGCGGAACGCGTTGATCAATCTCCTCCGGGGTAACGTCATTCGGCAGGTATCGGCCTCACTGCCGGAAGAGATCGATCTGTTGGTCTACGCCTGATCCGGCCGAGTTCGCCGCGTCAGCGGCACACCACCGAGCCTGTCCGGTGCGAAAACAGTCCTGTTTGGCCTCGACCTCAAGGAGTCACATTGACATGATAGAAGAATCTCCGCGGGTGCAGCGAACACGATGAGTGCCGAGCTCGAAGACGATGTTCAACTCGAAATAGGGCATGTCCTTTTCATGGATGTCGTCGGTTTCTCCAAACTGCTGGTAGACGAACAGACCGCCGCCTCACGTCGCTTGAATGAAATCGTGCGCAACACCGAGCAATTCCGCGCCGCGGAATCGGGTGGAAAGCTGATGCGTGTGCCTACCGGTGACGGCATGGTCCTGGTTTTTTTCTCCGGTCCGGAAGCACCGGCGCGTTGTGCCATTGAAATCGCTCAACGGCTGAAGAACGAATCGTTCGGGCTGCGGATGGGCATCCATAGCGGCCCGATTAACAAGGTATCCGATGTCAATGACCGGTCGAATGTCGCCGGCACGGGAATCAACATCGCCCAACGAGTGATGGATTGCGGTGACGCCGGGCACATCCTGGTTTCAAAAAGAGTCGCGGAAGATCTGCAGCAACACAGCCGATGGCGCCCAATGGTGCATGACCTCGGCGAATTTGAAGTCAAACATGGCGTCAGAATCGGCATCGCCAATATGTACAGCGACGACGTCGGCAATCCTTCGGTGCCGGCAATATTGCAAAACAAGCAGTTGGAGCGCAGCGCCGGGGCGAGCTGGCAGCGAAAGCTTCTAATTGCCGTCGGAGCAATTGCGGTGGTCACCGTCTCCGCACTCTATCTTTATCGACACAGCGAAAGCGGGGGGCCGCCTCTGGCCGTGGTCTTTCCGGGCAAGAGCATTGCCGTTCTTCCTTTCAAACCTCTAGTCGCGGCAAAGAGCGACGAGGTTTTGGAAGCCGGCATGGCAGATACCTTGATCGCAAAGCTGAGCAGCAGCCGGGAATTGATTGTTCCTTCCCTCATGGCTGTTCGTAAATTTGATGACGACAAACATGACTCCGTCGCGACCGGCAAAGCGTTACGGGTGAATTGCGTGTTGGAAGGCAGCGTCCAGAAAGCGGGCGATCGCATTCGGGTAACGGCTCGTCTGATCAAGACAGCAGATGGCAGATCGATGTGGTCGGGAAGCTTCGACCAGAAGTTTACTGATGTTTTCGCGGTACAGGATTCAATTGCCGAGAAAGTCGCCGCGGCTCTGGCCGTGCCATTAAATGAGGACGAACAAGCGCAACTCACCAAGCGATACACCGACAATGCGGAAGCCTATCAGCTGTATCTGAAAGGCCGCTTCTACTGGAACAAATACACACCGGAAGCTTTCCAGAAGAGCATCGGATATTTCAAACAGGCGCTGGAAAAGGATCCTAATTACGCGCTGGCGTATTCCGGCCTGGCGGATTCCTACAGCTTGTTAGGCGAAATGGCCTACCTGCCCTCGAAAGAAACGTTCCCGCAGGCACGGGCCTATGCCGAAAAAGCGCTCTCCCTGGATGAAAAGCTTGCGTCCGCCCATCTTTCGCTCGGCATTGTTCAGCTATTCTTCGACTGGAACTTTCCGGAAGCGGCAAAGAATCTTGTTCGGGCGAAGGAACTCGATCCGAACAACGCGCAGATTTATCATTTTTACGGACACTACCTCGAGCTTGTCGGGCGGCTGGACGAAGCGATCGAGGAAACAAAACGGGGCGTTGCCCTTGATCCGACGAACGTCATCGTTAACGCCGAGTTAGCGTTTGCCTATTATTTTAATCATCAGCCGGATGCTGCTGTTGCTCAGGCGCACAAGGCGCTCGAGTTGGATCCGACCTTTAGTTACGCTTCATGCATTGCTGCCTGGGCGTTGGAGCAGAAGGGCATGTTTGCTGAAGCGAGGACCGAAATCGATCGGGCCAAAAGCCTTTCTTCGGACGACTGGTCATGGTTGACGGGTGAAATTGGAGCGATTGAAGCTCTCCAAGGCAACCGCGCTGCTGCCGAAAGTGCCATTGATAACCTGCGCAGCCGAGCAGGGGAATACGTTGACCCGGTGTTGATCGCCTACATCGACATACCTCTTCGGGATAACGACCAGGCGTTCGCCTGGATGGAAAAAGCATTTCAAGATCACTCCGGAATGATCGGCTGGCTACAAATAGAGCCGAAGTTCGATCCCATTCGCTCCGATCCGCGGTTTGCCGACCTCGAGCACAGGATGGGACTGCGCTGATCGCGGGGTGCGCGTTCAGCGTGGTCCGGAAAATCCCTCGCCGCGTCAGAATCGGTCCGTCATGCTTGTTAGGTGGCGCTTGACACCGCCCTGCGACATCCCACACACTATGTCGCACGATCGGAGGTGAAACGTATTCACATTGAGCATATCGCGCGAGCTCGCTGGATCATTTGGCCAGTGTTCGCGTTAGTCGCGCTGCTTCCCGCGCGTGCCCTGTTGAGCCAGGGGTGAGTGCCGGCGCGCCTGTTGGCGCCCAGTTTGGGTGCCGTCAATGCCTGTGCGGGGCCCGAAGAAGAATCGCCGTATCTCCGGCCGAAGGAGTTTGCCGCCGGGTTTGCTTATCGCTGGCTGCATTCGTTCCGTGAATTTCACGGTGATGAGGAACTGCCCTATCCAACTGATCCTGCCCTTTACGCCAACACGCATGTTCAGGGTTTTGATCTGGCGCTAACCTATCAAGTTACTCCGAGGGCGAGCGTGACGCTGGAAATCCCGGCGCAGGTGGGCGATCGAACCAGCTATTATGAGCACGACTTCGTCCATCGCTTTACCACACGGGCAAGTGGGATCGGTGATCTTCGATTGATCGTCAATTCATGGCTGTTTGATCCGGAACGGCACCATGACGGCAACATCTCTCTGGGGTTGGGTGTAAAAATGCCTACCGGCCAAGACGACGCGAAGGACTTGTTCCATCAACCAACTGGAATAGTGGAGCGGCCCGTGGATCCGGCGATCCAGCCCGGCGATGGAGGATGGGGCGTGATCGGGCAGTTGGCCGCGTTTCAGAAGATTTACACAAACGTGTTTGCCTACGCCCAGGGAATTTACCTGAGTAATCCCCGCGATATCAATCACGTGCAACAGCCGACCGGTAACGAGCCGGATTTCACGCTCGGCGAATTCGGTTACATCTTTAATTCCGTTCCGGATCAATAC
>JBJMXE010000140.1:0-17920 GCA_045809745.1 Chthoniobacterales bacterium
AGTTAACCGGGAAGAAGCTGCGCGACTAAGCGCCGGACACAAAATGCTACCAGTTAGACCCAAACGTAATCGTTAAGTTTTGAAAGCATTCCTCGCCTTTCTAAGGTTCGACCTGATCCTCGCGTCACGGAATCGTGCCGTCCTGTTCTTCAATTACGTCTTTCCGTTGATCTTCTTTTTCGTCTTCGCGACGATGTTCCAGGCGCAACGCGGAGGCGTGATCATCCTGGTGGTGACGATGGTCACGGTGATCGGGATTTTGGGCAGCGGCTTTTTCGGCGCCGGCATGCGGGCGGTTCAGGAACGCGAGGAAAACATTCTTCGCCGTTTCAAAGTCACTCCAATCACGCCGGTCCCGCTGCTGCTGGCGTCCATCGTGGCAGGGGTGATCCTGTACCTGCCGAGCGTCGTGCTGATGTTGTTCCTGGCGCATCAGTTTTACGGCATGCCGATTCCGCCGAACATGTTTTCGCTTTTTCTGTTCGTCTGTCTCGGCGCCGCTGCTTTTCGCTCGCTCGGTCTGATTATCGCATCGGTGGTGAACTCCATGCAGGAGAGCAACATCGTTACCCAAATTCTTTACATGCCGATGTTGTTCCTCAGCGGAGCCACCATTCCGCTGTCGATGATGCCAAACTGGCTCCAGATCCTGACCCAATTCATTCCCGCGACGTATCTGGTCACCGGCATCTCCGCCATTCTTCAACGGGGAGAATCGGTTGGCCAAAACGCCAAATCAGCGGCGGCCCTGCTGGTCACGATAGTTGTCGCTTTGTTCATCTCGACAAAACTTTTCCGGTGGGAGAAGGAGGAACGGATACGCCCATCAGCGAAATTGTGGGTGCTGGTTGTCCTGCTTCCGTTCGTTCTGCTTGGATTGTACGAAGCGCACAGCCGGCAGGAGTTAACCAAATCGCGAATCCTCACCCGCGACCGAGAACGCGGACACACCCGGTTGATTCAAAATTGCCGGATCTTCGTGGGTAACGGCGAGGTCATCGAATCGGGCGCGATCCTGGTTCGCAACGGGAAAATTGGGCAGGTGTTCAAAGACGGAGCGTCGCCGGATCCGAAAACCTTAAACGCCGACGCGATCGATGCCGCCGGTAAAACCGTGCTGCCAGGTTTGATCGATATGCACGTCCATCTTGGTGTCACCGGCGGATTGCTGGACGACCCGAGCAAAGCCGATCCTAACGAATCGGCAGAAAGGGCGTTAGAATCCTATTTGTACTGCGGAGTGACCGCGGTGCGCAGCGTCGGCGATCGGCTCGATATGATGACCCGCCTCCGCGGCACGTTTGGGCCCGGCGAAAAATTGGGCGCTGAATTGTTTTTCTGCGGTCCTCTGTTCACAGCCGAAGGGGGGCATGGAACCGAATACGCGAAGTTCCTACCCAAGGCGATGCAAGCATCGTTCAATGCCGAATTCGTGCGATTGCCGCGAAATCCGGACGAAGCGCGCAAGCAGGTCGACGAATTAGCGGCACATCATGTCGACGCCATCAAAGGGGTACTCGAAGCGGGCGCGCCCGGTAATTCCTTCAATCGAATGGACATCAATATCCTGCGGGCAGTGGTTGACGAGGCACATGTCAAAAAGCTGCCGGTAGCGATCCATTGTGGCAACGCGGCTGATGTTGCCGACGCCGTAGCACTTGGCGCCGATTCAATCGAGCACGGCTCGTTTGTTGACGAGATACCCGATGCAGTGTTTGCCGAAATGAATGCGAAAGGGATCGCCTATGATCCAACGTTGAGCGTGGCCGAAGCGTTTGCCAGTTTTGCGAAGGGCGATACCGCGTTGTTAAAGCGAACTCTGGTTCAACAGGTCACGCCCAAGGATTTGCTGGCCTCAACCGAACGAGCAGCCACCGATGAACGTTACAAGAATATGCGCGAGGGAATCGGTCGTTACCCGATGTCGCTTGCCCCTGGGACCAATAACCTGCTCAAAGCCTGGCGAGCGGGTGTGATACTCGTCGCCGGAACTGATGCCGGCAATTTCTTCGTTCTCCATGGTCCGACGGTTCAGCACGAATTGGAACTGTGGACGGCCGCGGGAATTCCAGCGGACGTGGCCTTGAAAGCGGCCACCGACAATGCCGCAAAACTGCTGCGAGCCAATCAGCGCATCGGCACCATCGAGGCCGGCAAAGAAGCATCCCTGCTGATCGTGGATGGGAACCCGCTACAGGACATCCACGCGTTAACTGCGATCTCGGTGGTAATGATGAAGGGCGAACGGGTTGCCCGAACCCAGATCTTCGAGCAGAAGTAACATCATATCTTCGACGCAATCCGATATTCATCTTAGCTGTGCGCATTAAACTCGCGGGCAGGTTATTGCCTTAAGGCTTGAAAACGATGGCGATTCGTTCGCTAATTGGCAGATATGGCCGATTTACTGGTAAAGCTTTACGACTGGAAGCTGTCGGATAGTCCGACCCCTTCCGGTGTCACCATTCGCCGCGCTTTCGCGGCTGAGAAACGGCTGGTCGCCCAATGGGTCTCAGAGCATTTCGGCGAACGCTGGGCGAGCGAGTGTGAAATCTCGTTTACCCGTCAGCCGGTCGCATGCTTTATCGCAACCGATGGCCTCGATGTGATGGGGTTCGCCACTTATGATGCAACCGCGCGCGGTTTTTTCGGACCGACCGGCGTGATGGAAAACGCTCGGCGCAAAGGGATCGGTCATTCGCTCCTCCTGGCAGCGCTACAGGACATGGCATCGCATGGATACGCCTATGCGATCATCGGAGCGACGACCGCGCTCGACTTCTACCGGAAAGAACTGCATGCAACCGAGATCCCTGAATCGACGCCGGGTTTTTATCGCGGAATGTTGAAGCCGAGCCGACGGTGACGCGGCCTGAGGTCTTTCAGATAGAGCTGCGATTTCGCGGTGATCTGGTTGTCTTTGTAAAGAGTAAGACCGACGCCGGGGATATTGCCCGCCAACTCAATGAGCCGACGTCGGTAAAGGACGCGATTGAATCGTGCGGTGTACCACATCCCGAGGTAAACCGCATTTTAGTTAATGGCGAGGCGGTAGACTTCGGTTTCGTATTGCGAGCACCGGCTTCAGTCGAAGTGTTCCCAGTCGAATTTTCCGACGACATCGATGTCGGTGAAACCCTTCAACGCCGGGACCTGCATCGGTTTGTCGCCGACGGTCATCTTGGCAAGCTGGTGCGCAATCTGCGCCTTCTCGGCGTCGACGTGAGTTATCAGACGCAAATGGAGGATCGGGCATTATTGGATGTGATGCACTCGGAGAAACGTGCGCTGCTTACTCGAGACCGACGGCTGCTCATGCACGCAATTGTCCGCGATGGCTATTGCCCGCGGTCGTCAGAACCAAATCGGCAGACCATCGAAGTGCTTCGCCGATTCAATCTGGCGAATCGGCTCAGTCCCTTCACCCGCTGTTTGCACTGCAATGGGCTGGTCAAATCAGTGGAGAAATCGGCGATTATCGATCAACTCGAGCCGTTAACTCGAATTTATTACGACGAATTCCGCAGCTGCACCGATTGCGGAAAAATCTTCTGGCGCGGCTCACACTTTTCCAAGCTCGAGTCCCTGCTCGAAGGGATAAGAAACAAGCGTTGAGCGGCTGAGCTGCTCATCTTTTTTTGCTGTGCCACACCATCCACGCTCGTATCCTGCCACAGTGATGCGTTTCGTTTGGGTATTTTGCTCAGCGCTGCTGCTGCCATTTGGGTTCATTTGCTCCGCTTATGGCTACGGCCCAACCGGCCATCAAATCGTAGGAGCCATCGCCGACCAGCGCCTGGCGAACACTCCCGCCGGCAAGAAAGTAAATGACTTGTTGGAAGGAATCACGCTGCAGAAGGCAGCGGTGATTGCGGATGAGATCAAGGGTTGGGACAAGAACACGCCCGATGATCCGAAGGCTTTCCACTACTCCCGACACCCATCGATCGATACCCAGCTGACCGACTTTTGGAAAGCGAACCCGCCCACCAAGGATTCGAAATCGCCGGTGCCCTCACATCATTGGTTTCACTACACGGATGTCCCGCTTGTTAGGCCGGAGAACTATGAGGACGGATCGGCAGGGCGTTCCCAATGGGATGTCGTGCACATGATCAGCTATTGTGTCGATGTCTTGCGGGGCCGGAAACCGGAACAGAACGATCGGAAGATTACTAAACCGATGGCCGTCATTTTACTGGCTCATTATGTGGGCGACATCCATCAGCCGCTTCATGTCGGCGCCGAATATTTCGATGCCCAGGGTAATGTGGTGGATCCGGCGGCGGACAAGACCGCTCTGGTGGATGACGGCGGGAACAGCCTGAATTTGGAATTGAACGATGATGCGCCCCGCGGCCGCGGTCATCACAAACGAAAGTTCCACACTTTTTGGGATAACGACACCGTGAATGCGCTGCTGCCGCCGCTTCCTGATCCGGTCAGTAAAGAAGAGCGCCGCGATTTGATGGACTCAGCGATGGCAACGCTGGTGACGGATTTGGCCACGCATGAGCCTCGCAACTGGCGAACCGCGCCGGATGTCGACGTGAGTCGTTACGGCCAGGTCTGGGCTAACGAGATCCTGCCGATCGCCCGTGAAGCGCACCAGCGACTGGTCTTGAATGGGGTGGCGCCGCTGGCTGAGGAAACGCGGGTGGTCGCCAGCGGAGACATCGACGAAAAACCGGGGAGGCCGCCCGGAGAATATCGGAAATGGGCGGCTGACGTGGTGCACGACGAATTGCAAAAAGCGGGGTGGCGCCTGGCCGATCTTCTGGAGAAATGCCTAACGACCAGGCCAACTACGCAGGGGGCATCGACGGCGGCACCCTCACCTCAGTCCTCTCCCTGAGGGAGAGCAAGCCCGACGGCGTAAAGGTTCAAATTGCAAGCCGCAAGCCGGCGTCTGACACAGACGCCCGACAATTGCGCGGCACCGACGTAAACGCCTTACGATGCGTGTGGAACGTGGCAACAGAGCGCCATAGCCCAGGCTGTATCCGCATCAGCTACAAAGCAAAACGCGCCGGAAAAATCCCGGCGCGTTTACACATCCGATTTGTGAAAGTTGGTTACGCCTCTGACTTGGAGTGCTTCTTCTCGCACTGCTGCTTTAACTTGGCGTATTGATCAGCTGAAAGAATACCCTTGGCCTGTTTCAGGAACGTTTGACGGCTCTCTTTGGTGCAGCCTGCCTTGGTGCATTCGGCCTGCCAGGCTTCCACTTTCGTCTTTTGGTCAGCATTCAGATTCAGAGTGGCGTAGTCGAGACACATATCCGATTGCGCAGTCGTTTTGGTGGCGCAACAGGCGTGATCGTCGCCCTTTTGTTTGCCGGCGAAAGCAGGCGAAACCGCGAACAACATTGCCGATGCAAGAAATGCAAGAAGAGCTGTTTTCATTGGGTCATAAGGTAGCCCATTTCGAGCCATTTGCATCGTAAACATTCCGTTCCGGTTCGGCACTGCGTTGGATCGGCGGTTGCACCTGGTGCGTTGCTACTACGAGAGGTGAAGCAAATAAAGCAGTGTCATCCCGAGCGCACCCATAACCAACGTCGCAGGTAGACCTTACTTCGCAGAGAAGGTCAGCGCGCCATCCTTGGCGTTCACCCGGATAGTTTGGCCCTCCCGGAATTTGCCTTCCAGGATGTCCATGCTGAGCGGATTCAGAATGTGGCGCTGAATCGCCCGTTTGAGCGGTCGCGCGCCGTACACCGGATCATAGCCTTCCCGGGCAATGAAGGCCTTTGCCTGATCGCCCAGATCGAGCGTGATGTTTTGCTGTTGAAGCCGGCGGGTCAGACGGCTCAGCTGGATCTCCACGATCTTCTTCAGATCGTCTTCGCCTAACCGATCGAAAATGATCACTTCATCGACCCGATTCAGAAATTCCGGCCGGAAATGTTGTCGTAATGCGTCCATTACCAATCGGGCCCGCGCTTCCTTTGATTCTTCCTCGGTGATGAACTCCGAACCGATGTTCGAGGTCATGATGATGACGGTATTCTTGAAATCCACCGTCCTCCCCTGCCCGTCCGTAATCCGTCCGTCATCGAGGACCTGGAGCAGAACATTGAAGACATCGGGGTGCGCTTTCTCAATCTCATCGAACAAAATGACCGAGTAAGGCTTCCGCCTAACCGCTTCGCTGAGCTGCCCACCCTCCTCGTAGCCGACGTATCCGGGAGGCGCGCCGATCAGCCGAGCGACCGTATGCTTTTCCATGTACTCACTCATGTCGATCCGAACCATGGCGTGTTCGTCATCGAACAGGAATTCGGCAAGCGCGCGGGATAGCTCGGTCTTGCCCACTCCAGTGGGTCCCAGGAAAATGAACGAGCCGATCGGGCGGTTCTCGTCCTGCAATCCGGCCCGGGCCCGGCGGACCGCGTTCGATACCGCTTTGATCGCTTCCTCCTGATCCACCACCCGCTGATGCAGATGTTCCTCCAGCCGGATCAATTTCTGCCGCTCCCCTTCCTGTAAGCGCGACACCGGTATGTGCGTCCAGTTCGAAACCACTTCGGCGATATCTTCTTCGGTAACTTCTTCGCGCAAAATCCGCCGGCCTTGGGCCGATTTCGCCTGCAGCTCGGCCAGCTGACGTTCCACTTCAGGGAACCGCCCGTACTGGATCTCGCTCGCTTTGCCTAACTCCCCGCGGCGTTGCGCCGTTTCCAAATCGGTGCGCAACCGGTCGAGCTCCTCCTTCAGTTTGCGTTGTTCATCCAGAACGCCTTTCTCTTTCATCCACTCGGCCTTCAACGCATCCGCTTTCTCCTTTAACGTGGAAAGTTCCCGCTCGATCTTTCGCAGCCGCTCCTTGCTGGCCGGATCCTTTTCCTTCTTCAACGCCTGCCGCTCCATTTCGTACTGCATGATCTCGCGCAAAATGACGTCAATCTCAGTAGGCATTGAGTCGAGCTCGATTTTCAATCGCGATGCCGCTTCATCGACCAGGTCGATGGCCTTGTCCGGCAGGAAACGATCCGTGATATAACGATGCGAAAGCATCGCCGCCGCTACCAGAGCCGCGTCCTGAATTCGGACGCCGTGGTGAACTTCGTAACGCTCTTTCAACCCGCGCAAAATCGCGATCGTATCTTCGACAGTTGGTTCCTCGACCAACACCGGCTGAAACCGTCGCTCCAGCGCCGCATCTTTTTCGATGTACTTGCGATATTCGTCGAGCGTGGTGGCTCCGATCGTGCGCAATTCCCCGCGCGCAAGCTGCGGCTTTAACAGATTCGATGCGTCCACCGATCCTTCGGCCGCACCGGCGCCGACGATCGTATGCAATTCGTCGATGAACAGGACGATGGCACCCTGCGATTCAGTGACTTCCTTCAAAAATGCTTTGAGTCGATCCTCGAATTCGCCGCGGAACTTGGCTCCGGCGACCATCGCTCCAATGTCCATCGCAATGAGTCGTTTTTGTTTCAAAGACTCGGGCACATCGCCGCTAACGATTCGGCGGGCCAAGCCCTCCACGATTGCTGTTTTGCCGACACCGGGATCGCCGATGAGTACCGGATTGTTTTTCGTCCGCCGTGAAAGCACCTGCATGATCCGACGAATCTCGTTATCCCGCCCGATCACCGGATCGATTTTGCCACGTCGCGCCATCTCAGTCAGATCTCGTCCGTATTTCTCGAGCGTCTGATATTTGCCTTCCGGATTCTGATCCACCACCCGCTGTGATCCGCGGATCTGCTGCAGCGCCTGCAACAATTTCGGATGGGTGACGCCGTACTCTTTAAACAGCCTTCCGGTCGGAACGTCGGAACTGGCCAATGCCAGCAGGTAATGCTCGGCGCTGGTGAATTCGTCTTTAAGTCGCGCCATTTCGCGTTCGGCCGCGTCGAGAACGATCCGAAGGTTAGTGCCGATTCGCAGATCAACCGCAGCACCCATCACCTTGGGCCGTTGCTGCAGATCAATCAGCAGCTGCTGTTGTAGCTGATCCACCGGGACCTGAAGCTGATCCAGCAGCGGCCGCGCGATTCCATCCGGCTGCTGAAGAAGCGCCAGCAGAAAGTGATCGTTGCCAACTTCCTGGTTGTTGTGCTGCGCAGCTAAATCCTGCGCCGATTGCAGGGCCTCCTGCATTTTCTGCGTGAAGCGATCAATACGCATCGTTGCTAAACATACCGGAGCGGACCGGAACCGGCAATTCCGGCCCGTCGCACTCCATCAAAACTACGCAGCTCGGACGTCGATTGGATGATTTTCTCACCTGTGACGCAGCAGCCGCAGACGGGGGCGCGGCTCCCGCGATGCCTCATCGGCTACCTTTGCTGCTGCTCAAACCCGCTACCCGCCGGCCTGCCGTCCCTCAGCCTTTTGATATTCCTCCAGCGCCTGCGGCATCCATTCTTTCAACTGCTGGATGCGAGTGCCATGGGAGGGATGATCCGATGCGAACTCCGGCGGCTGACCGTGCGAGCTCTGTTCCATCCGCTGCCAGAAAGTGATGCTCTCCCGCGGGTCGTATCCAGCGCGCGCCATATAGAGGAGACCGATGTGATCCGCTTCCGATTCGTGGTTGCGGCTAAACGGCATGAGCACGCCATATTGCGCGCCAGCGCCTAGCGCACCCAACATCGCTCGTTGTTTCTGAGGATCCATGTCGGACATGGAACCGGCTATTCCGACCATGGCGGTCTGGGTCAGATTCTGTTCGAGAACCCGCTGCGCTCCATGCCGCGACGTCGCGTGCGCCATCTCATGGCCTAACACCGTCGCGAGAGAAGGTTCGCTGTTCGCTAACGGAAGAATGCCAGTATAGACGACCATCTTCCCGCCGGGCAGACAGAACGCATTCACTTGCGGACTCTGTACCAGCGACACCTGCCAATCGAAGTCCTTACCGGCGGTTCCAGTCGACCGCACCAGGCGCTGCATCACCCGCTGCACCATGTCCCGTTCCGGACCGGAATTGACCACCGGCTGTTCACCGATGATTTTTTGATAACTCTCCAGGCCGAGGGTCGCCTCCTGCTTTGTCGTTAGGCCCACATGACTCTTACGACCGGTCTCCGGATTAACGAATTTATCCGAACTGAAGTATTGATAGCCAAAAAATAGCGCTGCGATGATGAGCGGGAACCACTTGATATGCCTGCGCTGCATAACGGAACTTTTCTACAAAACTTTATCGGCCACGATCTCCAAAACCAGCGGCGTGATCATCACCACATCATCTCTGGATTCTACCTGTTTCATTTCATTTCGAACGGCCTGCTCGAAAACCATATCGATTGCACCAGTTTCTCGCAGCCGCGGCAAGTAGACATCGATGAATTCAGCGGGCCATTGCCACATGTAATCAGAAGGGCGGATGCAGAAGATCAGCGGTTTTACCCACCGAATTCTGAACCCGCTCTCCCTCAGGAGTCCGATGATAATCGGCGCCGCGTCAGGCTCGCCGCCTGATTCCCGCCAGGTGTCGATCACATGCTGCCGGAACCGCTCATGATACGGTTGTGCCGGATAATATCGCCACGTGTCGTAGTGGCCATACTCGTGAAAAATGGCAGTGCCTCCAGGACGCAGCGCGTTGGAAATTCTCCGTAGCAAAAGCGCCGGGTCGGAAACGAATGCGGCAACCCAGCGGCACCAGGAAAAGTCATACTGCTGGCCCGGTAGTTCGTCTGTCATCAAATCCCGCTCGTAGACCTCAGTATTCGTCAGACGACGCGCTTCGACTATTTGCCGGAACGCACTCACAAATTTGCGCGACCGTTCGACGGCAGTGACCGCGCCCGAGCCTCCCACAATTTCGGCCAGATCACGAGCGGCAAACCCCGGTCCCGCGCCGACGTCGATCACTCTCTTTCCAACCGTGACGCCCGCCCTGGCCCAACACTCCAACACATGAGGTCGCCAGACGCGGTGCTGCAATCCAAGTCTGTCCAGCTCCTCGTCATGAGTGCCGAGGATGTAATCGCGATCGTCGCTCATCGCAGCAACGATGGCGTTTTATCGCGACATTGCCAGCTCGTGACGCCGCGAAATTCAGGCAATCAATTCTAATCCGCTATGCCAGGAAACCCAGATACGGTTCAGCTTGCGACGGGATCGGAAACGATTTGCCGATGACAAATTGTTGCAGCGCGATATCCAGCCACGGGCGGGACGCCGTCGCGCTTTCGATCGTGATTTTTGATCCGCGATCCGATTGTCGCAAATAATACTCGGTAACATTTACGTCGATGGGTTCGGTCTCGCCGATCAGTTCCAGTCGCAGCCGCATACTTTTGTTGGTCGTGTCGATTGTCAGATCAGTGACTTCGCCGATTCCTCGAAGTTTCGAGTTGATTGCGGTGCGGACGGCGAAACCAACCGTCGCATCTTTTGAGCGCTGAAAAAAGCCTCGCACACTGCTGTTGCTACTCGGCATTTCGCCGCCGTCAACGCGCAGCGCACGCCGAACGAATTTCAGTCGGTGCGTTTGACTTGCCTACGCTGCGGCTGCTCGTTCCGGTCGTCGATGCGCCTGAGGCGCATAGGCGATATCAGCAAGGGCAACGGCGCAATTGCCACGCCGTTCTTTGTGATCCCGGAGTAATGAAGCCAAAGCTTCTGTGTCGCCATCGCTGCCGGCCAAACTTTTCCTTAGGCACGACACGATTCCGCGCAGTGTTCTTCGAAGATCGATTTCGGCAATCCGTCGCTGCTGATCCACGATCCGGCGGTCGTCCCTGGCCAAACGCAGCATCTCCGCGCTTTGCGTCACCCTCTCGTAGAGGTTACGGCCGCGGGCGGCAGTGACTTCAGCGAACGGCACTCCACATTCCGGCTGACGAGCGAAGAAGGCTACCAATGCCCGGCCGAGCATCACCCTCGCTTCTATTCCGGCAGGAATTCGGCTTGTCCGACCTGTGAAACCGGTGGGGATCCATGATTCCGACCATTTCAGCCCGCGGCTCAGCATCACCACCAGGCGCGCTTTCGTCAGCCAGTTCTTCAATGCTTTCTCGGCGATTGCGAGACGACTGCTGGCCAGACTTTCTGTGCGACGCGCTGCTTCCGTTGTTTCAATTGCGCGGTGAAAATCGGCAATTCTGTTATTTAATTCACAAGCCGCTGCATCGGCCGAGTCGATCGATCGGCTGGCCGCTTCCAATGCGTGACTCACAGCTGCGGCAAACGCCAGGAGTTTAGCGGAGCGGTTAGAAATCATATGTGATAGATAGAGCGACAGGAGAGTTGCCGGTATGAAGCAGAGCCAATGCCCCGAGATCTCGCGTCGACCATTGACGGGTCCGCAGGGAGGCGGAGCGTATTATTCTCTCTACGCAAGCTCCTTGCATTCAGTGGAGTCTTGACGATTTTCCGATCAACGCGGTAATAGATTATCAGTAGTAGGCAGCGAGCCTGCCCGCGTGTACCATGACAGCACCGTCATTAATTTCCGCTGACTCATGGACTATCTGATCCGCCCACTTACGGCAGCGGACGAACCGCTGTTGTGGGAAATGCTGTATCACGGGATCCACGGCGGCGGCTCCGATGCCCCCGCTCCTGACATTGTTCAGAGGCCCGAGTTTGCCCGATATGTCGCCGGTTGGGGAAGGGAGGGCGATAGCGGCTTTGTGGCTCATGATCCCGGACAAGACAACAAGCCGTTGGGCGCAGCGTGGTTTCGGTTTCCGGAATCGGAATTGGCTGGGCACCACAAGCGCGTGCCTGAGCTCGCTTTTGCCGTTAGATCGGAGCATCGCCGGCGAGGAATAGGTGCGGCGCTCCTCACCTACCTCGTGAAATCGGACCCTGACTGTTCAGCTGTCCTGATACGGGTGGCCCGTGATAATCCCACGGTCCGACTGTACGAGAGGTTCGGATTCAAGGTGGTAGAAGAACGGGACGATTCCGTGCTGATGCGACGGGACGTTTAGGCGCGAAGCTGCGCCGTCCGGCGGTTGCGGCAATGCAGTGACCGGGGATCTTTGCTCCGCATCGGCGCTGCTCATTTTGCTGCTTTTCTTGAAATTCGCAGCCACGCAACGAGTGAATATGCGTGGCAGAAGTGACAACCATCGCAAGATCCCCTCTTCTCGGTCCGCTTCGCCGGCTGCGGTTCTGGGTTTGGCTGAAGGAACGGGCGCAGGTCACGGATCTACAGGTCACGCTTTTCTGGTCTGGGATTGTTGGCCTCGGCGGTGCCGCCGCCTCGCTCGGGTTTCGGGCAGCGACCGGATTCGTGCACAAGGCGCTGACCGGCGATCCGTCACCCGGCATGGTGGAAAGTTTCTCCCACTTGCCGCCATGGCTGCGCCTTCTCATTCCCGCCTTAGGCGGGCTTGTGGCTGGCGCGATACTCTGGGTCGGCACGCGCTGGCACGGCAAAGTGACCACCACCGATTACATGGAAGCAATCGTTCTTGGCGACGGGCGAATCTCCGCCCGGCGAACCCTGGCCCAATCGTGTTCGGCTTTGTTTACCATCGCCTCCGGTGGATCGATCGGACGAGAAGGTCCTCTCGTTCAGTTGGCGTCACTGGTCGCATCCCTTGTCGGCCGATTTCAACATTGGTCGGCGCCTCGTCTTCGATTGCTGGTGGGCTGCGGAGCCGCGGCCGGGATTGCGTCGGCCTATAACGCGCCAATCGCCGGCGCGGTATTCGTCGCCGAGGTCGTGCTGGGTTCCATGGCGATGGAAATTTTCGGGCCACTGGTTTTCTCGTCCGTCGTCGCGACGCTCACCGTCCGCGCGTTTGTGGGGGCCGGTCCGCTCTACGGCATTCCTCGGTTTCAGCTGAACTCCAGCTGGGAAATCGTTCCCTACCTCCTGCTCGGCTTATGCTGCGGCCTAACCGGCCCATGGTTCACGCGATTATTGCGAGCGAGCGAATCGCTGGTCGAACGCGTCACCGCGCCCGTCTATATTAAGATGTGCGCCGGCGGCCTGGTGGTCGGAGCACTGGCTATTCTTCAACCCGAGGTGTGCGGCAACGGCTACAGTGCGGTCAATGCCATCCTGAATGGCCAGTGGTTGTGGCAAGCTCTTCTGGTCATTCTCCTTTTCAAAGTTCTGGCGACTGCCGCGACCTTCGGTTCCGGCGCCGTCGGTGGCGTGTTCACTCCCACACTCTTCGTGGGCGCGAGCCTCGGCTTTTTGTTGGGCGATGCGTCTCAGCAACTAACCGGACACGCCGTGATCAACCCGAGCGCCTTTGCGTTAGTGGCGATGGGCGCGTTCCTGGCCGCCACCACGCATGCGCCGATCATGGCGATCATCATGATCTTCGAACTGACACTTGATTACGAGATCATCCTGCCGCTCATGCTTGCCTGCGTCACCGCCTATTACACTTCGGTCAGCATTGATAAACGCTCGATCTATTCCGATGCGTTAAAACGCAAAGGCGCCGGCGACTACCGCAAACAGCTGGCCGAGCTTCACGTCCGCGATCTCATGAAGCCGGTATCGGTGACGGTGCCGCCCACCGCCAGATTCGCGGAGATCGGCGAAAAGTTTATCGCCAGCAGGGTGAACTATCTCTACGTCACCGACCACGACCGGTTCATCGGCGCCGTTTCTCTCCACGATATCAAGAGTTATTTGAATTCGCCAGAGCTGGCTGCCCTGGTCATTGCCGGGGACGTTCTGCGCGATCGTTTTCCGATTGTTAGGCCGGAGGCCTCTCTGGCCGATGCGATGGAACGTTTTGTGAACCATGACGGGGAGCGACTTCCGGTGGTCACCGATTCAGGAGAACACCGCTTAATTGGTAGTATCTCAAAAACCGACGTCATTCTGGCCCTGGCGGGTAGTTCGAAAAATACTGCTGCGGTCGACACGCCGGGGGTGTGAAGCCGGGCAGGGCAACTTCTTCGAACAGGTGGGTCCCGCGCGAATGCGATAGCGTCGCTAGCCCTGTCCCGCCTATGATCGTCTGCATGGAGACAGATGCCTCAGCCAAAAGTGAATCAAAACCACCGGACGTGGTAGTCCACGGAACCGCAAAGGATTTCTCGCAGAAGATCGTCGCCGGCAAGCATCAGCTGGAAGCCGACGAACCTCGCGATGTCGGAGGGACTGATGCTGCCCCTACTCCTTACGATTACCTTCTGGCCGCCCTCGGCTCCTGCACATCGATGACGATCGGCTGGTACGCGCGAAAAAAGAATATTCCGCTCGAAGAAATTCAGGTCTCATTGTGGCAGTCCCGAATCCACGCCAAAGATTGTGAGAATTGCCTAACGAAAGAAGGAATGATCGATCGCATCGAACTGGAGATTGCGCTGAAAGGAAACCTGACGCAGCAACAACATGGGATGCTAATGGACGCCGCTGCGCGATGCCCGGTTCATCGGACACTGACGTCGGAGATCGATATTACGACCCGTTCCTCGCGACCGTCTTCGACTTCGTCATCTTCATCCTAAAACCCTCGCGATAAGCCCGAGGATTGATGCCAAATCGGCGATAGAACGCGCGACGGAAAGAGTCATCGCTGTGAAATCCAACTGACAAGGCAACGGTATCGATGGTCTGAGTCCGTGCACTGAGGCGCCGTCGTGCTTCGTCCAGTCGAAGATTCTCCACGAAATCCGCAGGGGTCCCGCCGAATGTCTGCTTGAAACGGCGGGCAAAATGTCGAGGTGACAGACAGGCGCGCCTGGCCAGCGCCACCAACGAAAGATCATCCCGCAGGTGATCCACCATCCAGGTTGCCAGATCACCAAAGCGATCGGTGGAGTTCGTCTGAAATTCCAGCGGCTCGGAATACTGCTTCTGTCCTCCAGCGCGTTTCAAATACACCACCAGATCCCGTGCAACCGCTAATGCGACCCGTGATCCATGATCTTCTTCGATCAATGCCAGCGATAGATCGACCGATGCCGTCACCCCGCCCGCTGTATAAAATTTCCCGTCCTTCAGAAACAGCGGATCGGGGTCAACGTTTAGGCGCGGGAATCGCCGGCTCACGTCCAGGGCGAACTTCCAGTGAGTGGTAACAGTTCGCCCATTCAGCAGACCGGTTGGGGCCAGCAAGTAAATGCCGGTGCACACCGAAGCAATCCGGCGGATTCGGCCGGCGCGACTGACAATCCACTCGGTCACGGTGCGATTGATGTGGGGATCGCGGCTGCCTTTTCCGCCGGGAATGATCAGGGTATCCAATTCAGGAGCACGACTCAGGGTCGTATTCGGATGAAACAGTACTCCCGACTCTGCCCGGAACGGTTTGTTAGTTAGGCCAAGGACGATAACTTCGTAGAAGGGCTGTGTCTCTCCCCGGCTGTTCTGGATGGTCGGGATGGTGAAAGCGTCAGCCGGGCCGATCATGTCGAGGGCCTGAATACCTTCATACCCGATGAGACCGATGCGGAGCGGCTTCATGTAGGACATCCTAGCGGAGGCGGCGCATGTCTGGAACGGCTATTATCCGACAAATCAGGACATTGGCGTGGGTTCACCGTCCACCGCGACCTCCGGCGCGGGCTCTCGCCGCGTCAATTGCGGTCGATGAAGGTTCATGAACCGTGTTCAAAGAACCCGCTTGGATATCCGCGGCAGTGCTTCCGTTCCGTCCATCTTGCTTCTAATGTAATGGCATGAAAAGCATTCTCGTCCTGTTGGTTATCGTCTGCGGAACCGTTGTTGTTGTTGTCGGTCAGGACAAAGAAATCGAAGAACAAATCAAACAGGCGAATGATACTGCCAAGCAGATGGGCGTGAAGTCACCCGATGTGCCAAAATTGATGGAGGAAAGCGCAAAGGAAGACGCGGAAGATTCACCCAGCCCGTCCGCCAGCGCTTCAGCAGCTCGCCCCCAGGTTAAAGTCGATCTTCCTGCGGGAACGGCCAAAGGATCGATCACCTTCGATGGCGCCACCAGCGAGCTGAAATTTGCCACCGCGTTCGTCGACCAGAAAGATTCGCGGAAACCGATCGTTCTATTACTGACAGATCAAAAATTGCCATCGGAGAAATGGACGAGCGAATTTGACCTCATGCGCGACCACACCAAGTGGAGCGGAATCGTCGTGTTTCTCGATAAGGGCGAGGTTTACCGCACCGATGTCCATACCAATGGCAAACAGTCCAGCGTGTCCGGAATGTTCGCCGTGAGCATCAACGATCCCATGGCCGCAGACTTGGTCGGCGTAGCCAAGAGCGATTCTTCTTCGAAGGACAAGAACCTGGACGTCAGCTTCCACGCCACCCGCAAATGATTGGCGTGTGATCTGTTGTACCCGGGGTCGGTGACTCCGGTTTTACTGTTAAACCACATCTCTCAATCCGGCGGGCGCAATGAGAAATTTGGAATAAGAGATTTCTCCACTTCGGTCGAAATGGCAAACAACTACCGGGTGACCCCTAGCAACGTCTTCACGTCCGCAATTACCAGTCGCGGATCGAGTGTAGCGGAACTGTAAATGTTCCTGATCCGGCCTTGTTGATCGATCAGGAATACCCTAACGACGTGCGATAACGGTCCATCCGCATCCTTCGCATTGGCGCGCTTATCCACGGTTTGGCCATAGGCAGCGAGGATCGGTTCGATTTCGTGTTCAGATCGGCCGGTAAGAAATTGCCACTCACAGCCGGTCGACGCATCCCGCACCGCATCGGCATAACTCGCGAGCCGGCGCGGCGTGTCGTACTCGGGGTCAAAACTGATACTCAGCAATCGCAAGCCATTGGCCAGTTCCTTCTCCTCGGAGCTGGCGAGATGAAGCTGCCCTAAAACGTTTGTCGCGTAAGGGCACGCGCGGGAAGCGGAACAGCGGGTGTAAATGAAACTCATCACCGTCACTCGGCCGCGAGTTAAATCACGCAGCTCGATTGCTTTGCCAGTGGAATCGATCAAGGGTCCGCCCGCTGCCGGCTTGATCACCGGCAGTTGGTAACTGCCCGGCGGGGGAGGCTCATAATCGTAATCGCGATCCCCCGCCGCAACCGCGCCCTGAACAAAAAGGATGGCCCATACCGCTGCACCGGTTAGGCAGCCGGCTGTTGTGAACCTCTTCACACAGCTTACTGCGCCGCGACGGTGGGCGGCTTGCCGATCGCCCGGGCGCCGAACAGCATGTGATGTGGCCGGCCCAGCTTTAAGGCGGCGAAATCGACCGCGAAGCTCGGTTTCAATTTTTTGTCGTCCCAGTTATAGGCCCGCAGAAATTGTTCGTTGTCGGCCCCAGATTTATCCCATCGAGCCAGGAGCGAGGTGGTGAAGTAAAGGCGCTTCCCGTCCCAGCTTTGCGAGACCATGTTCAACTGCCGGCCGATCTCTTTCTCGTACATTTGTTTGGGATTTTGCGGGTCCGAAACATCGAATACACGACATTTTCCATCGCCGAAACAATCGACGAATAAGCGGTTATCATCCGCACTCAAACTGATATCGACCGGTAGAACACCGCCCTTCAGATTGCCGATTGTGGCGACTTCTTTCGCCTGCCATTCGCTCTTTTCATCGGTGTAAACCAGCCACAGCTTCGACGTCAGCGCCGCGGCGGTGAACGCGTAATTGTGATTGCCGCCCCACGCCCAACGGATCTCGAGCGGTGCGCCCGGAACTTGGAAAACCTTTTTCGGCTGTCGGGTGTGGAAATCCCACATCACCATTGTCTGGCCAAACTGTTTCATCGCCTCGGGGTTTGCCATTATTGATCCGAGGCCCGCCATATAGTTGTTCCAGCCCGTAAACGACGAGGTCAGCAGTGCATTCTTGCGCGGCAAGACTCGGGCGTCATAACCGTAGCCATCGGCGAATTGCGCACCGGCCGCGCCGTGGGCGTTTTCTTTCGTCGGCATCCAATGCGTGGCAATGAAATTTCCGTCGTTGCCGTACTCGACCAGAGCGGTCCTGCCTCCTTTATCGCGCGAGTTCGAAAGGCACGGAATCAAAACGCGTCCGGGCAAGGCGTAGGCGCCGTGGGGGCCGATGGCTCCGCCG
>JBJMXE010000141.1:0-8393 GCA_045809745.1 Chthoniobacterales bacterium
GTCGGAAAGTTCCTTCATCTCTTCGTAGGCCTGGCGATCTTCGCCGACGTCGATCTCGACAAAGGAATATCCACGCTCGCTAAGATACTCCTTTGCGTCAATGCACCAGGAACACCATTCGCGACTGTAAAGCTTCAATTCCATCGGCATTGCGGAAATAAACGAGGCCTATTGTGCCGTCAACACCGCCTCTTTTAGCAGGGACCAAGCCGAAGCGGTTCAATACGACTTTGCCCAGATGGGCTGACCGGCGCTGCCTTCACCGGTAAAGATACAGCGGCCGGTGTCGTCCGCGCCCGGAAAAGGAATCACCCGGATCGTCACCTTCAGATCGTCTTTTATCTGCTCTTCGATCTCGCGCGAACCGTTCCAGTGGGCCAGCGCAAATCCGCCGTGAATCTCAGGTTTCGATGAATTCTTCGCGGTGAAGAATTCGTAGAACTCATCACGCGAGTTGACCACGCGGGTGTTCGCATCGCGAAACTTCAGCGCTCGGTCATAAAGGCTCTTCTGGATATCTTCGAGGATCTCTGCCGCGCGTTTCGTGAACTCCGCCACCGGCAGTGATTCCTTGTCCTTATTGGAGCGATCGCGGCGGCTAACGACGATCGGCCCGCTCTGGAGATCACGCGGACCGATCTCGGCCCGTATTGGAACACCTTTCTTGATCCATTCCCAATTCTTAACGCCCCCGCCAATATCCCTTCGATCAACTTCAACTTCGATTCGGGCCCCTCCGAAATGTTGTTCCCGCAATCCATTGCGTAGCCGATCGCAAGCTTCAAACACTTGGGCACGTGTCTCCTCTTTCGGCGCAACCGGCACGATCATGATCTGGGTAGGCGCAATCCGCGGCGGTAACACAATGCCGTCATCATCACCGTGAGTCATCACCACGGTGCCGACCATGCGCGTACTCATACCCCAACTGGTGGTCCAACCGTACTCCTCTTTGCCTTCGCGATTCTGGAATCGAATATTGCTGGCGCGGGCGAAGTTCTGTCCGAGGAAGTGAGAGGTGCCGGCCTGGATTGCCTTTCGATCCTGCACCATCGCTTCGATCGATAAGGTCTGGACGGCCCCGGGAAAACGTTCGCTCTCGGATTTTTCGCCGCTGTAGACCGGGATAGCGAGATGATCGCGCACAAACGTTTCGTAAACGTCGAGCATCCTTCTCGTTTCCTCGCGCGCTTCCGCTTCGGTCTCGTGAACAGTGTGGCCTTCCTGCCACAGAAACTCGGTTGTGCGCAGGAACAATCGCGGCCTCATCTCCCAGCGGACCACGTTCGCCCACTGGTTGATCAAAATTGGCAAATCGCGGTAGGACTGGACCCACTTCGCATAGCTTGCGCCGATGATCGTCTCCGACGTCGGCCTAACGACGAGAGGCTCGCTCAACGGACTTGCGGGCCGCATCTTTCCATCTTCTCCGACTTCCAGCCGGCTGTGGGTAACCACCGCGCACTCCTTGGCGAAGCCTTCGACATGTGCCGCTTCATTGGCGAAATAGCTCAGAGGAATAAATA
This sequence comes from Chthoniobacterales bacterium, assembly GCA_045809745.1. Classification (GTDB taxonomy): domain Bacteria; phylum Verrucomicrobiota; class Verrucomicrobiia; order Chthoniobacterales; family UBA10450; genus DATFCK01. Next base: position 1,527 of record JBJMXE010000141.1, read on the forward strand.
GCGGGAAATAAGCATTGCGATGGCCGGTAGCTCGAAACATCCCGTCCAGTTGTCGTTGCATGTTTTCCCACAGGCCGTAACCCCACGGACGAATCACCATGCAGCCGCGCACGTCGGATGGTTCGGCTAGTTCCGCGGCGCGGATTACCTGCTGATACCACTCCGGAAAATCTTCCTCACGACGCGGCGAAATCGCGCTTTTCGTTGCGGGGGCGGTGGTCATGGCGAAAGGGAATAAAGCTGGTCACGCCGAAATGACCAGTGAGCAATTCAGCTGTTGTTGCTCGGCCTGTGAGCCCGGTATCCTGCCACGCAATTCACGCCGCACGCGTTTCACATCGGGCCCCACAGTGAATGTACACCTCGCACTCTGGAGGTGGAACGCGATCTCCGAGCGCGTTGTTAATGCCGTCGGCAGCTGAAAAGCTGCGGCAAGTAAAGAGCCGCTGCGGCGACTGAGGTGAGCGGGAGCGAACGAATCAAACGCGATCGACCATTCGCTACGAGCAAATGCGATCCAGCAAGGCTTCAGGTTCCGGGGAAGAACAGCCGCCTCAAAAATTTCGCGCTACTAAGGGTTCGCCTGTCCCAACTCCGCGATCGACGTAAGCGCCAGCGAAGTCGATGCTGCAAACCGTGCGATACGCTGCGTGCGGACCGAACGCGGCTCCGACAACATTAAATTTCGGATTGAAAATGTTTTTCCGATGTTTCCGCGCCGGTAAGCCGTCATCGATGATGAGCGCCATGATGATGTCGCGCGCATTCGTTTTGCCGTAGGCCAGGTTCTCACCCCAACCACCACCCCAGTCGCCATACCGGTTAATGCGCGATGCCGGCGTGCTCCGATCGCTGCCGTCATGGCCACGACGACCTGAGGCCTGATCGGCACAGTGATCAGCCGACGCCCGGCACATTCCTGGCGATAACGCCAAAGCGCCTTCCGGTCGCACGTGATGTAGAAATCGAACCGCTTCGTCCAGCGCACGTACTCCCTCCTTTGTGTGAATACGAGTGCCACCGGGCAGCACCAGCTGCCGGCCGTCGAAGTGCGATCGCATCTCTTCAATGTAGGTCGCGTAAGACGCGGGGTTTTGACGTGCCATGTTCATTTCCCGAAGCAGGCTGGCGGCGGTCACCGAAGCTTCTTCAGCGGCCGCGATTCGGGCGAGAAGACACAGTGAAAAAACGAAAACCAGCAGGCGGCGCATTCTAGAAATTATAAGCAGCTGAGGTGCCAGCTGCTCAGATCCCGCCCTTTGCCAGGTTATTCGTCACGACCCAAACCACGCGTGACTTGCGATCAATCTTTACCTGCGTCAGGTCATGGCGCCGAAGCAACATGACGACCTATTCCCTGCTCGATCTCGCCCCAATCTGTGAGGGCAGTGATGCGAGCGCCGCATTTCGCAACAGCCGAGATCTCGCGCAGCATGCCGAGAAGTGGGGCTACCATCGATACTGGCTCGCTGAACACCATAACCTGCCCGGCATCGGTAGCGCCGCTACGGCCGTGCTGATCGGAGATGTAGCGCGAGCGACTAACACCCTTCGGGTCGGCGCCGGGGGGATCATGCTTCCGAACCACCCGCCGCTGGTTGTCGCAGAACAGTTCGGAACACTGGAAGCACTCTTCCCCGGCCGAATCGACCTCGCCGTCGGTCGCGCCCCCGGATCCGATGCCGCGACGGCGAAAGCGCTCAGGCGGTATTTCGAGAGCGCTGATTCGTTCCCACAAGATTTAGCCGAGCTGATGTCTTACTTCGAGCCGGCAAAGCCAAACCAGCGCGTCCGCGCAATTCCAGGCGAAGGATTGCGGGTGCCGATCTATTTGCTGGGTTCCAGCACGTTCAGCGCAACTCTCGCGGCCGAACTGGGTTTGCCATTCGCGTTCGCCTCACATTTCGCGCCCGACTACCTGCATCTGGCGCTCAAAATCTATCGGAGCGAGTTCAAACCTTCGGCCGTGCTGAAGCAACCCCACGCGATGATTGGCGCGGGGGTTTACGCTGCCGAAACTGATGGCGAAGCAGAAAGAATTTTCAGTTCTGCGCAAATACAAGGTTTGAACCTGATTCGCGGCCGGCCAGGAAAGCTGCCGCCTCCGACTGATGACGTTCACAGCCTGTGGTCGGCTGACGAACGTATGGCGATTGAGCATCGGACCCGCTATGCCGCCGTCGGCGGACCAGAGAAAGTTCAGGGAAAGCTCCGCGAAATCATCGACGAGACCGACGCCGACGAAATCATCCTAACGGCTCAGATCTTCGACCACTCGGCGCGACTTAGATCATTCGAAATCGCGGCAACGCTTCTGGGTGAAATGCGCTCTGGCGCCAAAGTCGCTGGGGCGGCAGTCGGCTAATCGAGCTTCTGCACGATTAGCCAAACCAACGCAGAAAAGAAGGCGGCGAACGTAGCCAGCACCGCACGCGCACGCCTCGATTGACGCTTCTTGAACTCCGGTTTCGGAATGTCGTCGTGGATATGAGTCGCCTCGTAAAGCAACATCAAAATGGAAGCGACGACGAAGCCAACTGCCGCCCATTTCAAGCATCCCAGGAAGAGCATGACACACCAATTGTACTCCTTTTCGGATCCATTCTCAATAGGTCGGCGCGCTCGTTTTGACCGATGTTAGCCGACAACCTCACTCGGTGTGCAAGCCGACAGCGGATGACTCTGGGCAGCCCCAGGACGGGCCCAACGCGTCCGACTATTTCTTCGCCTGAACGCTGAGTTCCCAGCGATAGCCATCCGGATCATGGAACCAGAGCCCCATGTTTTTGGAACCTGGCGCTTCGGGGCCGATCTCGTCCCCGGGATCTTCGACATCCACTTTGAGCTTTCTCAAATGCGCCAGCGCTTTTCGCAGCGCTGCCATACTCGGCAGGTGAAATGACATGTGACCCAACGTTGCCGGTGATGGTTTTCCGCGATGCAACGCGATGGTGACGCTGTCATTACCGACCGCCACACCATCATCAAAGTCGAAGAGTTTCTTGAAGCCGAGCACCCGGCCGAACCAGGCGGCACTGTTCTTCGGGTTGCGCACCGCCAGCCCGAAGTGCCCGACGTTGCCTACCTTAAACGGAGCTTTCATGCCAGTTCAGTAAACGTATCGGTCGACCGTTGATCACCGGTCTTCGAAAGTTCGGACATTCGTTTCCGGTATTACTGGTCTGTGAGGCTCCTCAAAAACACTTTGCGGACTGGGCCTCACCAGCACGAAAACTGCTCAACGGGAGGGATATGCCTCTTAGTATCAGTTCACCGGCAGGCAAGACGGCTGGAAAAGCGCGCCCTCCTCAGAAGCCCGAGCGTGAGAAATCCGATTACATCGTCGGGGAAATCAACGCCTTCATTGCCATCCGTGACGAGCTATTGGTAGAGGCCGAGGAGGCCAAAACAGCCTCGAAGTTGGATAGTCTGCTTATCGCGAACAACTTCGTTGAATCTTGCCTATCCCCGGCGAAATCGCCCTACGACGTTCAGTTTCTTCCTGAGCCAGCCGCTAAACGCGAACGCAAACGGTGCGACGACGTGAAACGTCGGATCGAAAATCTTCGCGATCAGCTTCACCTGCACTAACGCGGCATACTTCCGTCAGACTCTGGACCGCTGTTGCTCCGCCTAACCACCTTCCAAGCCGTAATTTGCTCTCGAGCCAATGCGGCACCGGACAGATCCGAACGCACGACCGGCATAGTTCTGGCTCAAAGGCTTCGAGTTTCATCCTGTGGACAAAGCGATCATCGACGCACTTTTGACTGCCATGGTGCAGAGCAGCGACGGAGTCTCGGACCTGTTGTTCGCCACCGGCCGGCCGCCCCTGGTAGAGCAACATGGAACGTTGCACGAGTTTCCGATCGAAAGCCCTGATGGCGTCCTGCACAGCAGTCATATCGATCAACTGACCGCGCACATCATTGGCGATGATGAGCGACTCACCGACGACTTGCTTCGCTTTGGATCATGCGATTGCGGCTACGCGGTGGAAAACGTCGCCCGGTTTCGGGTGAACATTTTTCGGCAGCGCGGTCGCAAAGCGGTGGTCATGCGGAAATTGCAGACCGAAATTCCATCACTTGACGGTCTTGGCTTACCACCGGTGTTCAAAAAGATGGTCACCGAGAAGAACGGAATCATCTTTGTCACCGGCGCGACCGGCAGCGGAAAGACCACAACGCTGGCAGCAATGCTAAACGAGCTGAATCAAACACAGCAGATCCACATCGTCACGTTGGAAGACCCGATGGAATTCGTTCATCCGCATCGGATGGCTCTCTTCAATCAGCGTGAGCTAGGCAAGGATTTCCCTGATTTTCCAACCGGCCTTCGGGCGGCATTGCGACAAGCGCCAAAAGCGATCCTGGTCGGCGAAATCCGCGACCGGGCGACCATGGAGATTGCCCTAACCGCTTCCGAAACCGGGCACATCGTGTTTACAACGCTGCACACCATCAGCGCGGGACAGGCAATCAAACGAATTCTCGGAATGTACGATCGCGATGAAGAACCGTTGCTGCGTCAGAGGCTTGCCGAAACCGTCCGTTATATCGTTAGCCAGCGGTTGGTAAATAGAATCGGGGGCGGCCGGCTCCTGATGATGGAGATCATGGGCAGCAGCCTTCGCACACGCGAAGCGATCGTCTACGGAGAAGGCGAAAACCGGAGCTTCAACGACATTATTGAAGCCGGCAGCACGATGGGCTGGACCTCCTTCGACCAGTCACTCCTCACCGCCTACAAGCAGAATCTGATCAGCGACGAGACGGCGCTGATAAACTCCGCCCAAAAGACGCGGATGAGCCGCGACATCGATCAGATGAGGAAGATCAAAGACCAGGTTTGCGATCAGCCGTCTGGCTTACAGATGGCGCCGAAGCCATCCGACATTGTAATTCCCGACATGGAAGAGGCTGAAGCCTAGATCGGCGTCCCGCCGAATTAATCTCTTCCCCACAACATGGCTACCGAAGTGGTTAGGCTTCCGCCCATGTTGAAGGTTAGAAATTTCCGGGCGTTCTCGATCTGACGCGCCCCAGCCTGATTGGTCAGGTGCTGGTAAGCGTCAAATACCTGCCGAACACCAGTCGCTCCCACTGGGTGACCGTCGCCGATCAATCCTCCGCCGGTGTTCACCGGAATTTCGAAGGAATATTTGCCCTTCATCTTCTCGTTGCGGATCTGCGGTAAAGCCGTCGCGCCACTCTTTGCCAGCTCTGCGCCCTTGCCCGGTTCAGCCAAACCAAGAATTTCATATACGATAAGTTCGGTAATGGAGAAGCAGTCGTGCACCTCAACGCCCTGGACGTCACGAGGGGTAAGTTTTGACATGGAGAAGGCTTGTTCCGCTGCCTTGCGGGCGGTTGAGAATGTTGGGGCATCTTTCTTATCAAGCGCCAGATAATCGGTGGTGTGCCCGAATCCGAGCAGCCGCGGAGTTTTGGATTTATCCCGGCCTAACCGATTTAAATATTTCTCGGATACCAGCACAACCGCCGCTCCACCGTCGGTGATTTGCGAACAATCCGAAACTTTCAACGGTGGCGCTACGCTCGGATTCTTATCCGAAACCTGAGATGCGCAGTCGAACGTCAGATCGGCATCACGCATCTGGGCTAACGGATTTAGCCGGGCGTGCGCGTAGTTCTTCCAGGCGACAGTCGCGAGGTCCTGCTCAGTAGCGCCGTACTTGTCGATATAGATCTGAGCAATCCGGCCAAATAACTTCGGAAACATAAAGTCTCCGTACTCCGGCTTTTCATTGTGGAAATCCGCAGCGGCGCCAAGTGCGTCCGCTCCTTCGATCGACGGCATCGTCTTCTGCTGCTCGGCACCGACTACGAGCACCGCATCGTAAAACCCGCCCATGATCCATTGCGCTCCTAGCAAAACCGAGAGGGAACCTGACGCGCACGCGGCTTCCGTATGCATGGTGGGGATCCCGTGCAGCTTTGGATCGATTTCCGGCACAAATGCGCCTAGATGCAGCTGCTTGGTGAATTGCCCGCCGTTAAAATTTCCGACCGCGGCAGCCTGAATGTCACCGGGATCAATCTTGGCGTCATCAAGAGCCTTTTTTCCAGACTCGATGATGAGATGTCGCAGGGCTTTGCCCTCCTTTTTCAGGTTCCGCTTAAAGTCGGTGCGGCCGCCGCCAATCATGTAAACCGGTTCTTTCATAGCTGGGGAACTTAAGCTAATTCGGAACCGATGTCATGCAGTGGTCCTCTTAGGACAGACGGAGTCCGGCGTGACATCGAAGGCGCCAAATCCCAATCACCGGCCGCGTTTGGTGCTGCAGATTCTCCAAATGACGCACGATCGACCTTCGCCCACAAAGTGCTTTTGTAGGATGGATTCGGGGTAGAAATGGACGATCTATATATAGTATAGTACAGCCCGCCAAGGAGCCCGAACGATGACACAGCCACAACCCTACGTCCCCACCGCACGCGAGCAGAAGTTTCTCGAGGGCGTCGAAGAAGGCCGCTATGAGCGGGAAATCATCAGTGGCCTTGCCCCTTTCTTCCACGAGAAGGCGCCGGCGGACATGCTTAACTTCTACTCCAAGGATGAGGTGACACGCCTGCAAGCGCTCAAGGGCACGGATCGTGACGTTGAAGCCCGGATGCCCGTGAAGATCACGCGCCATTATTACGAGCTGGCCAGGACCAGCGCCGCGATTCAGCGCATCGTCAAGGCCGACCCCGCCGAGACGTTGGATCTTGCGGGCTCCGAGGATCCGGGCAACCAGATGGACTACAGCCCCGTCGAGGGCCTGCTGCACAAGTACGAGATGGGACTCATGTACGTCATTTCGACCTGCTCGGCACATTGCCGCTTCTGTTACCGCGAAGA
>JBJMXE010000142.1:0-10387 GCA_045809745.1 Chthoniobacterales bacterium
AGCTTCGGCTGGTAGGGTTAGTTCGCGTGCCGCCAAGCGCGTTGCTTCGGTTCAGGACCGTTTTCCAGTGAATGGTGGCTCTTCCGATCCGGCTTCCGATCCTAACATCGTGATCGGCACGCATGCGTTGCTTTACGAGGCTGTCGCATTCTCCAACCTCGGCCTCGTAGTCATTGATGAACAACACAAGTTCGGAGTCGCGCAACGTGCCCGCCTAACGTCACGAGAACCCGCTCCCGACGTGCTGGTGATGACGGCGACGCCCATTCCGCGCACGCTCACCATGACTGCTTATGGCGACTTGGATGTTTCCGTGATCGACGAGATGCCGCGGAACCGTGGAAAAATTATAACCGCCGCTCGCGATCAAACCAAGCTGGGCGAAGTGCTCGCGTTCATTCGCACACAGCTCGAGGCCGGCCGTCAGCTTTACGTCGTTTACCCGTTGATCGACGAAAGCGAAAAGCTGGACGTGAAAGCGGCTGCGGTAGAGTTTGAGCAGTGGCAGGAACGACTTCGGCCATTTTTGTGCGAGCTCCTGCACGGCCGGATTGCTGCCGCTGATAAGCAAAACATCATGGAACGGTTCCGATCCGGCCAAACCCGCGCACTCATCAGCACAACCGTCATCGAAGTGGGTATCGATGTACCCAATGCGACGGTGATGCTTGTGGAAAACGCCGAACGCTTTGGTCTGGCCCAACTTCATCAGTTGCGCGGCCGAATCGGCCGGGGCGAGCACAGGTCGTATTGTATCTTGTTGTCTTCAGACAAGAGCGAGGAGGCGACGACGAAATTGGGGGTGCTGGAGAAAACCAGCAATGGCTTTGAAATTGCCGATGCGGATTGGGAGCTGCGAGGCCCGGGAGATTTGCTGGGCACCGCCCAGAGCGGTTTGCCGCCGCTCAAAATTGGAGACCTCCGCCGGGATGCTGAGCTGATGAAGACCGCGCGCCACGAAGCGTTGAAGCTTTTAGCGAATGATCCCGCGTTGGAGCAGCCTCAGAATCAACGTTTCCGGCCGTTAACTGTCGAACAGGGTAAGACTTTTTCGAACGTGAGCTGATGAAGAATCTATTTAAATTTTTCCTGTTTGTCGCCTTGCTATGTACTGGAATTGCAGTGCTTTACGACTATCAGATGCGCCGCGGCAGTTTGACGGGGTTAAGCGGCAACAAGCGCAGCCCTGAAAAATACACGCTGCCGACGGAGTCGAATATCAATCCGAAGCAGATCGCCTCACTGGATGAACTGAACCGAGAGAGGCGCGAATTGGTCAACAGTGTTGTTCCGGCGGTCGTTTCGGTTAAGACGTCCAAAAAGGTAAGTTTGCGGCGGCAAACTCAGCTCGATCCATTCGAGTTCTTCTTCCCAAACTCTCGCCGCTTCGGCGGCTCCCGCGATGAAGCACTGGTGCAGAACTCATTGGGCTCGGGGGTGATCGTCAGCCAGGAGGGTCACATTATTACCAACAATCACGTCGTCGATCAGGTCGACGAGATCGAAGTCCAGCTCAGCGACGGCCAAACGAAAAAGGCGCGGCTGGTCGGAGCGGATTCCGAAGCCGATCTGGCGGTGCTGAAAATCGATAACCCCGGCGTGAAACCATTAAAACTGGCGGACTCCGACTCGATACAGGTCGGCGACTTCGTTTTGGCAATCGGGAATCCGTTCGGGTTTGAAGAGACCGTCACTGACGGAATCATCAGTTCAAAAGGGCGGCCTAACCGCGTCGATGCGTTCAGCGATCTCATTCAGACGAATGCGGCAATTAATCCCGGTAACAGTGGCGGTCCGCTGATCAATCTTCGCGGCGAAGTTGTCGGTATTAACACCGCGATCATCTCCCGGAGCGGCGGCTCGCAGGGAATCGGATTCGCCATTCCATCGAATACCGTGCGTATGGCGCTCGAGAGCCTTCTCAAGCAGGGGCGAATAATCCGGGGATATCTCGGAATACAATCACGGCCGCCGTCGGCAAATCAGCCAGATGCTGCAGCGACCGACGGTGTGGTAGTGGATGATGTTGTTCCCGGTTCGCCCGCGGCTGAGGCGCGCCTCCAAAAGGGAGATGTCATTCGAAAGTTCGACGGCCGCGACGTTAGAAATATGCTGCAGTTGCGGTCGTTAGTCTCGCAAGTTGAGTTGAACAAAAAAGTCGACGTGGAGGTGTTGCGGGATGGCAAACCAGTGAAGGTAACAGCCGAGATCAAGGAGCAACCGGTTGATTACCTGACCCGTGCTCCGCAGCAGGTGCAACCCGGTCCGCAGCTGCAACCCGGCCCATCGGGCCAACCTCAGTTGCGGCAGCCGCCGAATGCCGCGCCGCAGCCAGACCAGGATAATGACAATCCGCAAGGCGGCGCCGCGTTGGCCTCGGTTCGCGTGGGCGAGCTGAGCCCGGATGTAGCGCGTCAACTCGACCTGCCGAACGGAGTCCACGGAGTGGTTGTTACCGATGTCGAACCGGACAGCGGAATCGCGGAGTTGCAGAAAGGCGATGTGATCGAAGAAGTCAATCAACAGCCAGTCTCTTCTGTGGCTGAATACAACAAAGTGATCTCGTCGCTGGATGCAAATCAGCCGCAGGTGTTATCTGTTTGCCGGCATCGGGTTCGGTCTTTTCTGGTGGTGCGTCCGCACTGAGTCCGGCCAACTCCGGCCCGATATCCGAATCTTAGCGCCGGTCAGGCTGCGTTGTCTTTTAGGCGTTCAGATTTCCCTGAATAAAGGCTCGCACGCTCCAGTCGAAACCTCTGAAACGAAAGCACATAGCCTATGAACAAAGCCATATTCTCTTTGACATCAGCAGCGTTGCTCCTGCTCGCGCCTCAAGCGGCAAAAAGCGATGTTTCGGTCGATTTTTTCTATAACAATCTTTCTGGAGGCAGTTGGATTGACGTTGGCGACTACGGCTACTGCTGGCAACCGGACGTGGCTGTGAGCAACAACAGCTGGAGGCCATACGCTGACGGGTACTGGGCCTATACCGATCTCGGTTGGACGTGGGTTTCGTATGAAGACTTTGGATGGGCGACTTATCACTACGGCCGGTGGGCGAAGTTAAGCGACGTCGGCTGGGTGTGGGTACCCGGACGAGATGCAGACCTGGAATGGGGCCCGGCTTGGGTCTCATGGCGGACGGGCGGAGAATACATCGGATGGGCGCCCTTGCCGCCCGAGACCAGCTCGGTGGTTGAGAGCCGGCCCCTAACCGGTCATCTGGACGTCGAGTTCAACATCGGCCCGGAGTACTATAATTTCGTTGATGTCCGTTATATCGGTGAACCAGTCCTTCGCGAGCGAATCGTCGCTCCGGCGCAGAACATCGCTTACATCCAGCAGACAGTTAACGTGACTAACATCACCTACAAAAACAAAACTGTTTATAACTACGGCCCGGACGTAAACATCATCAATCGCACCTCGGCACGTCCGATTCAGCGTCTGCGCCTGGATCGTGAGCAAAGCGTCGATGTTGCCGCCGCCGCACGAACTGGCGGCCTAACCAAAGTTCAGGGTGACAGACTGGTGGTTGCAGCGCCCATGCATGTGAACCGCGCGGCCCAGCAGGTGGCGCCGCAGAATGTAAAAACCAAAGTCGCGGCGGCCAGGGTGGACCGGGGTTGGTCGGCGGTTGGCGATGAAAAGGCTCAGTCTGAATTCAAACAGAAAATCCGCAGCCAGAATCTGAAGAATGTGCCACCTCCGGCCGCTGGTGGCGCGGCGCAGACGAACGCCGCTGCTCGGATGAATGCGGCGGCGAGTGCCGCCCCGGTGGCCGACAAAAGCGCGAGTCCGGCAGCACGAGGTTCAAATACCGCGGCCTTTGGAGCGGCCGCGGGAGCAGCGGGTAACGCGGCAGCAACGGATAACGAGAAGGATGCTGTTTATCGTGACCAGCAGGCGAGAGGTCAGCGTGGTCAGCGGCGCGCTGGTGAAGCGGCCTCAGAGGGAATCTCCGCCAGCCCGGCCATATCACCTGGCGCGAACGGTTCTTCTAAGGAGCAAATAGGCTCGGAAGCAGCCGCGCAGCGCGGTCGTGGTCAGGCAGGACAGCAGCGCAATCGATTCCCGAACGCCGGCGGCGAAAACGCAGCGGCGACGAACGGAACCAGACCGACGGAGACCAATTCCGCGGCGGCAGCAACCGGAGCTGGCGGAGCAACTCAGACAAGCGCAGCCCAGGGAGGAGAGGAACAAGCCGGCGGGCGGCAGGGTCGCGGCCGCCAGAACGACCGCGCCGCCAGCATGGAGCAGTCGAGCACTGCCGATGAAGCTTCGGCCGCGCAGGCGCAGGAGCGCCGCGCCCGGCAAATGCAGAACCTTCCAGCGGAAACAGCGCCGGGCGACCTTGCCGGGCAAGGGGGCGGTTCCGGCCGCCAGCAGGGCCAAGGCGGGGGCGAACGCGCAGGTGCAGATGTGCGACGGCGTCAAGGCCAGAGCGAAGGTGAGGCGCGCGGTCAGGGAGAGCGGCAGCGCGAGAACCGTGGGCAAGCCGATGGCAACAGAGGGCCGGGGCAAGGTCGAGGCGGCAAGCGGGGGCAAGGGGAAGCCACTCCGGCTCCGACTCCCTAGTTCAGCTAAGACATATTTTCAGCGGCCTCGGCGTCTCAATCGGGTCGGTTTTGCATAACAGCCAGGTGAGGGCTTCAAAGCAGTTCCGCAATCTGGACCGCGTTCAAAGCGGCCCCCTTCAAGAGTTGATCGCCGCACACCCAAAAAGAGAGCCCATTCTCAAACGCGCAGTCGCGTCTCACTCGACCCACGCCGCAATTATCTTTCCCCGCGATTTGAATCGGCATGGGATATGAGTTGTTAGCCAAATCGTCGATCAATTCCAATCCCGGAGCTTTGGCTAGAACTTCGCGAGCCCGATCAATCGAAACCGGCAGCTCAAACTCCGCAGACAGGGCCACCGAATGCGCCCGATAGACCGGCACCCGTACGCATGTCATCGATGCGCGAAAATTCGGAAGATGCATAATCTTGCGGCCCTCGCTCTGAAATTTCTCTTCTTCTCCAGTGTAACCACTCGAAAGGGGTGAACCGATGTGCGGCAGCACATTGAACGCAATCGGATGCGGATAAACTTCGGTGCGGATCGCCTCGTTTCTTACGATCGCTTCAACCTGCTCCGTCAATTCGGCGATGGCGCGCGCGCCAGTTCCTGAAACCGCCTGGTAACTGGATCCAATCACACGCTGAACGCCGAACACACGGTGTAATGGGTAAATAGCCATCAGGCTAACCGCCGCGGTGCAATTCGGGTTGGCGATGAGGCCGTTGTGATTCTGAACATCGTCCGCATTTATTTCCGGTATGACCAGTGGCACGTGGGGATCCGCCCGAAATGCGGGTGAATTGTCGATCACCACGGCTCCGGCATCGCGTGCAGCCGGCACCGTTTGACGAGACATTTCGCTGCCGGCGCTGAAGAATGCTATGTCGATTCCTTTAAAGGATCCGCTCGTTAGTTGATCAACCGGGATCTCGTCATCCTCGAACTGGACAGTTTTGCCGGCGGATCGCGCGGAACCGATCGCGCGCAAACTTGCCACGGGAAATGCGCGACGTTCTAATACGCGCAGCAGTTCCGTGCCAACGGCTCCGGTCGCGCCAACGACGGCGATATGATAGTTTTTCAACGTCCGCTAAACGTAACGTGCCTCGGCATTCATGCAAAAACGTGCCCCTAAAGCTGTCCAGCCACCTTCGGATGCGAAATCATCGGAGCACCTCCAGTTCGGCGAAATCGAAGTTTCGATCTGCGATCAAACTCTGACGTTGCGCCGGGGCCAGGAGATTCGCTGTTATCCAATCTCCAGCTCGCGGTTTGGATTGGGCACCGAAGAAGGCAGCAAAAAAACTCCGCTTGGGCGATTCCGAATTGCCCGGAAAATTGGAGCGGACATGCCCCCTGGTACCGTGTTTCGTGCTCGGGTGCCGTTAACACCGGAAGATGAATTGCCGGACACCGAGGACCTGATCACGTCGCGGATTCTATGGCTCGACGGGATCGACGAACACAATGCCAATACCAAACAGCGGTACATATATATTCACGGCACAAAACACGAGGACCGGATCGGTCGGCCGGACAGCCATGGTTGCATTCGGATGCGGAATGCGGATGTGATTGAGCTATTCGACCTCGTCCAGGAAGGCACTCACGTGCGAATTATCGGCTAACTGCGTGTTTAGCCGGGACCCTAAAAAAAACGAGAAAAGCGTTGCGTGGAGGGGCTTCCTTGCCTAAACAGGCGGAGCAACCGGCAGGGAAAGGAGGCGATATACATTGAAATTTGTCAAAGTGATCATGATCGTGGCCCTAGCGGCCAGTGCTTTAACCTTGGGAGCTTGTGCGCAGCACAAAGAGGCTGCGACGACTACCACAGCGTCAACAGGCTACCACAAATAACTGTTTTGGAATTGTCCGGCAAAGGACAATTGCGAACACAAGAGGCCAGGTCGCTACGACCTGGCCTTTTCTCTTCCGCGAAGCCGCGGCTCCTAGCTTCTTTGATTTCCTCCAGTTCTCATTAACATTCGACGATGGAACTACGAGGCCAGCCGCTGCCATTGAAGGAGATCGCGGCCGTCGCTATTGGTTCCGAGCCGGTACGGATTTCACCATCGGTCCATGAGCGCATCCGCGCTTCCCGCGCGGTCATTGAACAGATCGTGGCTAACGACAGCCTCGCCTACGGAGTCACAACCGGCTTTGGCAAGCTCGCGGATGTTCGCATTCCTCGGTCCGATTTACGGGACCTCCAATTGAATCTGGTGCGAAGTCACGCGTGCGGGATTGGAACTCCGCTGCCTGAGCCGGAGGTCCGCGCCATGATGTTACTGAGGGCAAATGTCCTAACGCTTGGCTTCAGCGGGATTCGTTTGGAAGTTATCGAGCTGCTTTGCGAAATGCTGAACCGGCGCATCCATCCGGTTATACCGGAGAAAGGATCAGTCGGAGCAAGCGGCGATCTGGCGCCGTTGGCCCATCTGTCGCTCAGTTTGATCGGAGAAGGCGAAGCGTTCGTGAACGGAAGCCGGATGCCGAGCGCCGAGGCGCTGCGGCAGGGGGGACTCCAACCAGTGGAACTGGCAGCCAAGGAAGGGCTGGCCTTGCTGAACGGCACACAAGGAATGCATGCGGTCGGCGGCCTGGCGTTGTTCCGCGCCAAGCGATTGGCCCGGATTGCTGACGTTGCCGGCGCTATGACCTTGGAAGCGTTGAAAGATACTCCCGCTGCGTTTGATAGTCGTTTGCAGGATGCGCGACCACACCCCGGACAAAAGGCAGCAGCGGCTCATCTGTTGCGACTGATGGAAGGAAGCGAGATTCGGGAATCACATCTCGAAGACGATCCGCGAGTGCAGGACGCTTACAGCATTCGTTGCATGCCGCAGGTACACGGAGCGGTGCGCGGCGCTTTGGCGTATTGCGAAGAGATTCTGCTGATTGAGTCCGCTTCGGCTACCGACAATCCACTGGTCTTTCCCGAGAGCGGCGACGTCGTGTCCGGCGGGAACTTCCACGGCGCGCCGTTGGCGCTCGCGCTCGATTATGCCGCCGTAGCCATGACCGATTTGATGACGATCAGCGAGCGTCGCATCGATCGACTCGTTAACCCGGACAAAAGCGAAGGCTTGCCGGCATTCCTCGCCCGTAATCCCGGCTTGGAATCTGGTTTCATGATTCCACACGTGGCGGCGGCGTCGCTGTTGAACGAAGCGCGGGTGCTGGCGCATCCCGCCAGTATCGACAACGTCTCGACTTCGGGCGGGAAAGAAGATCATGTGTCGATGGGAATGACCTGTGCCACGAAATTGCGCTCCATTGTTCTGCTGGCGGAAAATGTGTTCGCCATCGAATTGTTAGCCGGAGCCGAAGGATTGGAGCATCGTCGTCCGCTCAAGGGCGGCGTGGGAGTTGAGCGAGCCTATGCGACCGTCAGGCAGATGGCAGAACCCTTGACTCGCGATCGCGCTTTATCTGACGACATCGCGAGGATAGCCGACGCTATCCGAACTGGACTGTTCGACAGTGCGCATGAGGAGTTATGAGTGGTAAGCGACTCATTCGAGCACCGCGTGGCCTGGAGCTGAGCTGTAAAGGCTGGCATCAGGAAGCTGCACTCCGGATGCTCATGAACAACCTCGACCCGGAGGTTGCGGAGGCGCCAGATCAGCTCGTGGTTTATGGCGGCACCGGCCGCGCCGCTCGAAGCTGGGAGGCATTCGATGGTTTGGTGCGCTGCCTGCGGGAACTTGGGAATGATGAAAGCCTGCTGGTTCAGTCCGGTAAACCAGTCGGCAAATTCAAAACCCACGACGAAGCGCCGCGGGTGTTACTCGCTAATTCCAATCTGGTTGGTCAATGGTCTAACTATTCCGAATTCAACCGGCTTGAGCGTCTTGGCCTGACGATGTACGGCCAGATGACAGCCGGATCGTGGATCTACATCGGCAGCCAGGGAATTGTGCAGGGCACGTTTGAAACCTTCGCCGCTGCCGGCGAGAAACATTTTGGCGGGTCATTGGAAGGAAGACTTGTGGTGACCGGCGGTCTGGGCGGAATGGGTGGCGCCCAACCCCTGGCCGCGACGATGAACGGTGCTGTTTTCCTCGGGATCGACGTCGACCCGCAGCGGATCGAGAAACGGCTTCAAAGCGGGTACTGCGACAAGATTGCATGGTCGCTGGACGAGGCGCTGAAGCTGATCGAGACGGCCCGCAAAGAACACGAAGCGCTGTCAGTTGGGCTCGTTGGAAATTGCGCCGATGTCCTGCCCGAACTGGTTAATCGCGGCATCACTCCGGATGTGCTCACCGATCAGACCAGCGCACATGATGCATTGAATGGCTACGTGCCTAACGGGTTCACTCTGGATGAAGCGCTCAAACTTCGGGCTGAAAAACCTGATGAATATATCGAGCGGTCGATGGGATCGATGGCCGTTCATGTGCAGGCGATGCTCGCGCTTCAAAAAAAAGGAGCGGTTACGTTCGATTATGGAAACAACATCCGCGCGCAGGCGAAGAAGGCGGGAGTGACCAATGCGTTCGATATCCCGGGGTTCGTTCCCGAGTATATCCGGCCGCTTTTCTGCGAAGGCAAAGGCCCGTTCCGATGGGTTGCACTGAGCGGCGAGCCTCGAGATATTGCCCGCACCGATCAATTGGCTCTCGAAGTCTTTCCGCAGAACGAGACGCTGGCGCGATGGATGAAGCTCGCCAAAGAACGGATTCACTTCCAAGGTTTACCGGCACGAATCTGCTGGCTCGGGTATGGCGAACGCGCGGAGTTCGGACTGGCGATGAACGATCTGGTTAAGCGTGGTGAGATTCAGGCGCCGATCGTGATTGGGCGAGACCATCTCGACGCTGGTTCGGTCGCCTCGCCTAACCGCGAAACCGAAGGAATGATTGATGGCAGCGATGCCATCGCTGATTGGCCGCTGCTCAATGCGCTGGTCAACACCGCGGCCGGCGCATCATGGGTATCGATCCACAACGGAGGTGGAGTAGGGATTGGCTACTCTCAACATTCAGGCATGGTTGTGGTCGCGGACGGCACCGATAATTCCAAGCGACGGCTCGAGCGAGTGCTGACCAGTGATCCAGGTATGGGTGTGCTTCGACATGTCGACGCCGGCTACTCCCGTGCAATCGCGTTTTCGCGCGACACCGATCTCAACATTCCACTGGAGCCGCACCCTCGCGATTAGGTGCTGCCTGTCTCGTTATGCAAAAGCTGATCGAATGTGTGCCCAATTTTTCGGAAGGGCGTGACCCGGCCGTGATTCGGCAAATCACATCGGCCATCGAATCCGTCGAGGGCATCTTTCTGCTGGATGTCGATCCAGGCGCCACGACCAACCGAACGGTTGTTACGTTTGTCGGGAGTCCGGAAGCCGCGGTGGAAGCGGCATTTCGCGGAATGGCCAAAGCCGCCGAATTGATCGACATGCGCAAGCATACCGGGGCGCATCCCAGAATGGGCGCGACCGACGTTTGTCCTTTTGTTCCCATCAGTAATGTGAGTTGGGAAGAAGCCATCCAGTGCGCGCAGGCCCTGGGAGACCGCGTCGGCAAGGAGCTACAGATACCGGTTTATCTTTATGAGAAGGCGGCGCGAGACTCTTCTCGTTCGAATCTTGCCGTGATCCGGGCGGGCGAATACGAAGCATTCGCGGAGAAAATTAAGGAACCAAGGTGGAAGCCGGACTTCGGCCCGGCGGTGTTCAACCAGAAATCCGGCGCGACCGCGATTGGCGCGAGACAGTTCCTTGTCGCTTACAACGTGAACCTCAACACAAAATCGGTACGACGCGCTAATTCTGGGGCTTTCTATTTTCGGGAAAACGGCCGGGTGAAAACCGAC
>JBJMXE010000143.1:0-17954 GCA_045809745.1 Chthoniobacterales bacterium
GAGCCATGCCGGTAGGGTCCTGTGCCTGTTCAAGCGCGCAGGCTAATTTTTCTGTCATTTCGAGCGCACTCGAGAGATCTCCTCACTCAAGAGAGAGAGTTAGAGATGTCTCCGCTACGGTCGACATGACAGAAAAGGACCATCCGGTCGCCCGGGCAACGCCCCTTCCTTGTAGCGGCGGTCTGTGACCGTCGCATTCTGTCTCACCAAGTGATGTATTGCACTGCTCGTGTGCACCGTAAACGTACGAGCAGTTCTTGTAGGGGAAGCTGTTAGCTTCCCATGGGAACCTGGCAGGTTCCCCTACCGAAGAGTCTCTATGTTGCAGGAGCGCACCGGGCCTTAATCCGACCGTCGGAGACCGCCGCTGCAAGGAAGAGTCGCAGCGACTCGGGACTACTTCACCGGTCGAAGCTTGAATCGCCCATCGAACCGGCCGCCGTTGTATGCCCGGCAGCACGCCAGGCATGCCACTGAACGGCGAATGCGGCGTACCCGCGGGAAATGCCGCCGGCAATTTGGACATTGATAGGCATAAGGTCGAGCGCGTCGCCTAACCGGAAATGGAAGAGTATGGCATCGCTTCTCGTCGCCGATTCCGAGATCACTGCACGCTTTGCGCCATTCGATACCGTGGGGGCGAATCCGCTTTCTTCCTGCTCGAAATTGCGCGAGCAAGTGCGCCAGCTCATGTCGCACTGTCCGATCGATCTCTTCTTGGCCGTGATGAATCAGCAGCGGATTGAGCGTAATCAGCTTCGCCTTGAAATCAGCGCGGCCGGCACAACTCTTCAGGCGTTTATCCCAAACAACCCTGACTACCGGCGCCAGCAGCATCGCTCCATTCACGCGGAGCAACGCGCTCGACTCCTGCTCCAAATGAGGGTCCCGGTCGTCAGGCAGCTGCGCAGGATCGGTTTGAACTAGTCCGGTGTCGACGCATGATCGTTCCGTAGCGGTGGACAGATCACGGGCTGCAACCTGGGCAGCGAGATTCAGTTCGAGCTGCCTAAACAGCGGCATAGTCTGCCGGCTTTCTCACCGCCAGCCGATCCACCACCTGCCTGATCGCAGCGGTTGCCGAATCGATTTCAGCTTCGGTGGTGTGTTTGCCTAACGAGAATCGGATCGCCGAACGGGCCCGTTCCAGCGGCAGACCCATCGCCAGTAAAACGTGCGATGCGGAAACGGAACCCACCATGCAGGCAGAGCCACTGGACGCGCACACGCCTTTGAGATCCATCGCGATCAACAGCATCTCCGAATCGGCACCGACGAAGCTCACGTTAAGAGTGTTTGCCAACTTTCGCGGCGCAGTTCCGTTTTCGGCGGCGTTTGCGGCGAAGCTTTGAATCGTACGCAGCAGCCGATCCTTCAATGCCGCCTGTCGGCATTGTTCCTGTTCTCGTCCGTGTGATACGACATCCGCCGCTGCCGCCATACCGGCAATTCCGGCCACGTTTTCAGTTCCGGCGCGCCGCTGATTTTCGTGCGCGCCGCCAAACGCAATCGGCTGAATCGAAAGCCCGCTGCGCAAGTATAGAAACCCGACTCCTTTCGGACCGTAAAATTTATGCGCGGCAAAACTGGCCGCGTCCACCAGGTTGATATCGAACTGGATCTTGCCAAAGGATTGAACCATGTCGCTATGGAACAACACGCCCCGAGCCCGGCAGATCTGTGAGATTTCCCGGATCGGTTGAATGACGCCGGTTTCGTTGTTGGCGGTCATTATCGACACCAGCCGCGTATCGGGCTGAATGCTTTCGGCCAGCTGGTTGAGATCAATCATCCCGTCCACCGCGAGATCCAGCCAGGTAACGGAGAAGCCTTCGTGCTGTTCCAGATATTCGACCGTATTCAACACGGCGTGATGCTCGGCCTTGTTGCAGATGATATGAGCGCCGTGGCCGAACTTCGAACGAGCCAGGCCTAACAACGCCAGGTTGCACGACTCGGTGCCGCCGCTGGTGAAAATAATCTCGTGAGACTTCGTGCCTAACAATCCCGCGATCTTGTCCCGGGCAGTGTCCACCGCGGCGCGGGCTTCGCGGCCGGCGGCGTGGATGCTCGACGGGTTACCGAAGAACTTGTCCAGGTAGGGAAGCATCGCCTGGCGGGCCTCATCGCACAGCGGAGTGGTGGCGTTGTAGTCGAGGTAAATCAAAGCGGGCCGAGTGTAGCGCGGAACCTTACGTATTTGAAGCTCAATACGTTGGGCCGGTGCAACTTTAATTCTTCCAGTCCAAGAGTTTGATGGGCCGGGCGTTTGGCTGTCGCGGCTTACGGCAAATTCACAGAGGAGTCGCCCGTCATGCTCGAAGCTGCTTCGGCACCGGTTTGTTTGTCATTTCGACCGCAGTGGAGAAATCACTTGCTCTAATTTTTCGCTGCGCTCACCAGAGTGAGAGATGTCTCGACTACGCTCGACAAGACAAGCACAGGATGCAGGGGGGGGAGATTTCACCCGGAAGATCAGGAGCCGGCCGAGCATTCCTTCGCGCTGCCAGCGGCGCAATATCCGTTCAGCCCTGGAAGTTATCGCCGCGTGGGGAGATCTTATGCGACCGTTTAGGAACGATTTCGACCTGTTTCTCCTCGTAATAAACGAGCGAGTTGGGCGGCACGCTGTGGGTTAAAAATACGTTTGCGCCGATCGTCGACCCGGCGCCGATGACGGTGTCGCCACCCATGATCGTCGTTCCGGCGTAAATCGTGACGTTATCCTCGACCGTGGGATGCCTTTTTTTGCCTCGCAACGCCTGCCCGCCGCCTAACGAACGGGCGATGAACGAAACTCCCTGGTACAACTTCACCTTGCAACCAATTTCGGTCGTCTCGCCCACCACCACTCCGGTTCCGTGGTCGATAAAGAAATGCGATCCGATCTTCGCACCCGGATGGATATCGATCCCAGTGCGGGAGTGCGCCCATTCCGTCATGATTCTCGGAACTAACGGAACGCGGCCATACAGCACGTGGGCCATTCGATAGATGGCGATGGCCTCAAGCGTCGGGTAGGCGAGGATGATCTCCTCATACCCGGTGGCGGCTGGATCGCCGTCGTACGACGCGTCGATGTCCGTCCATAAAATCTTTCGCACTTCGGGGAGCTGCGACATGAAAAAGTCGAGAATGCCGTCCGCCTTGGCCTTTGTTTCGTCGCTCGCCGGAAAGTCGCCGAAGCTTTTGCAAATCTCCGGTTTCAAGCGGCTCCGGAGATTTCGCACCCGGCTCCTGGTGATGTCCGGCAGATCGGCTGAATCGACCAGGGCCTCGCCGCGAAATCCGGGAAACATCAGGCTCATCAGCTCGGCGCAGACGGCTTCGATCGCCTGCCGCGACGGCAAGGTGGCCGCGGCATCGAGGTAATTGATGCCGCCGGTGGCGCTATAAGTTTGAAGCAGCTCGTCAACTGCGTCAGCTGCACGGGTTTGCATGAACAATGGAAATTTAGAGCGAATTTAGAGGAATGACAGGCCAGAACGTACGCGACGCTACCTGTTCAATCAAACGTGCGGGCGCCATTTGGCAGGAGACTGAGCATGACTTCGGCCATGCGTCAGTTGGCACACGCGATCTTGAAGTTCCATGCGTTGAACAGTTGAAGCATTGTCCAGCACGGGCGATAGACAGCCGACGCAGCGATGCGCATGCTTAACGACGGATGAAGCCCTTCGAGATTACCGGATTACCTCCGGATGAATTGAACAGTTTCCTTTCTGCGACTCACGCGGATCCATTCCGTGTTCTTGGACCGCATCGGCTAGGTGACGATCTGGCCATTCGGATCTTCAGGCCGGACGCCGACAAGATCTCAGTCGTTACCGGCGGCAACGGATCGGAAGAGCGGATTGAAGCGGAGAAGGTGCATCGCGACGGTTTTTTTTGCGCCAAAGTGCCCGGCGCGACTCGCGACCTCGACTACCGGCTGCACTTCGTTAGCCCTTCGGGTGCGGAGTGGACGGCGCGCGACCCATATCGCTACGGCCCCATCATGGGCGAGACCGATCTGTACCTGTTCGGCGAAGGTCAGCACTGGCGGATCTACGACAAGTTCGGTGCGCATCTCCGCACCATCGATGGCGAACGCGGAGTTTATTTCGCAGTGTGGGCTCCCAATGCTCAACGGGTTAGCGTGGTCGGCGACTTCAACAACTGGGACGGGCGGGTTCATCCGATGCGCAAACACCTTGGCGTCGGAGTCTGGGAATTGTTTCTGCCCGGTGTCGGCGAAAATGCCCATTACAAATTCGAGATCCGCAGTCAACGCGGTGCGCTGCTGGTGAAGAGCGATCCTTTCGCCTTCTTCAATCAGCACGGCCTCGAAACTTCATCGCTGGTGTACGATCTGGAGCGATATCAGTGGAGCGACCATGAATGGATGGCGTCGCGCGCCGGGCGTGATCTGCCTAACAGCCCGATCAGCGTATATGAGGTGCATCTCGGCTCGTGGCGGCGCCGTTCAGACGAAGGCGATCGTTTCTTCAGTTATCTGGAGCTGGCGGAAACTCTTCTGCCTTACGTGCTCGAGATGGGCTACACCCACATCGAGCTGTTACCGATCGCCGAACACCCGTTCGAAGGATCGTGGGGTTATCAGGTTACCAATTATTACGCGCCGACAAGCCGCTTCGGAACGCCGGACGAGCTCCGGCACTTCATCGACAAATGTCATCAGGCTGGCATCGGCATCATCATGGATTGGGTGCCGGCGCATTTTCCTAAAGACGCACACGGGCTCGCCGAGTTCGATGGCACCGATCTTTATGAGCACGCCGACCCGCGCCAGGGCGAACACCAGGATTGGGGCACGCTCATTTTTAATTTCGGCCGAAACGAAGTGCGGAATTTCCTGATCGGTAATGCGCTGTTCTGGCTCGACAAATATCACATCGACGGCCTGCGGGTAGACGCCGTGGCATCGATGCTCTACCTCGATTATTCGCGGAAGGAAGGGCAATGGATCCCGAACGCATTCGGCGGCCGCGAAAACCTGGACGCAATCTACTTTCTAAAGCGGTGTAACGAAGTCTGCTACGAACGTTTCCCCGGCATCATGACGATTGCCGAAGAATCGACGGCCTGGCCTGGAGTATCGCGGCCGACGCATCTGGGTGGCCTCGGTTTCGGATTCAAATGGAACATGGGCTGGATGCACGACTTCCTTCAATACATGTCGCTGGATCCGATCTACCGCCGGTTTCATCACGGCAACATCACGTTCTCCCTGATCTACGCGTTTCAAGAGCACTTCATGCTGGTGCTGAGTCACGACGAAGTCGTTCACGGCAAGAAGTCAATGATCTGCAAAATGCCAGGCGACGAGTGGCAGAAGTTCGCGAACCTGCGGATGTTCTACGCGTGGATGTATGGCCATCCCGGCAAGAAGCTATTGTTCATGGGCAGCGAATTCGGCCAGTGGCGCGAATGGAACCATGATCAAAGTCTCGATTGGCACTTGCTTGAGGAGCCGCGACACGACGGTTTGCGCCGTCTCGTTCAGCATTTGAATTACACCTACAAAAACGAACCAGCCTTATGGCAGCGCGATGACAGCTACGAAGGCTTCGAGTGGATTGATTTTCATGATGCTGACAACAGCGTCGTTTCGTTCCTGCGAAGATCCCGGGAAGGCGAGATGGTGGTGTTCGTGGTGAACGCCACGCCCATGGTCCGATACGATTATCGACTGGGTGTTCCCGAGGACGGTTTCTACCGCGAGATCATCAACACCGACGCTGAGACGTATGGCGGCAGCAATGTCGGGAACCTGGGTGGAAGCAAAAGCCAGGACAGCGAATGGATGGGCCGCAAACATTCCATCATGATCAATCTTCCGCCGCTCGCGACCGTCGCATTTCGGTTGGAGCGTTAGAACGGCACAGTGGCATCCACGGCCCGCCGATGATTTAGAGCTGGACGAAGGATAATGGGACACGACGACGCGTGTCCCTCCAATGGCTACGCCCCCCAGGGGGCCCCACCTTTTTGTCATGTCGAGCGAAGTCGAGACATCTCTCACTATGGCGAGCGAAGCGAGAAAAGAGTGATGGATGTGCCGCGACCACCGTTCCTTCTTGACCATTTACGCATTTCCCGCGATTTTTTCTTCCCTCATAACCACTTCGTCATGATCAGGAAAGCCACCGCCGCATTCACTCTCATCGAGTTGCTCATTGTTATCACCATCATCGCCGTGTTAGCCGGCATTGCGCTACCCGCGTACAACGGCGTCAAGGAACGCGGCGATCAAACCAAGGATTTGTCTAACGCGAAGCAAATCGCACTGGCCATGCGTCAGTTCGCTATTGATAACAATGGTGCGTATCCCAGCAAAGCCGTGGACGCGGCAGCCAAGGGCGATTATTCGGCTGCTGCGGCCACCCTAGCGGCCAATTCTAACGAGGCGTTTTGGTGGCTGTTTCCAAACTATTTGCAAAATGAACAAATCTTTGCCGTAACTGGTTCTGCTTTTTCGCCCTCGACTCCAGACAACAAAATTGACAATGGCGAAGCTGGTCGAGTCGACACATTGAAGAAAGGCGAGAATAGTTACGCATACGTTGCTGGTCTAACTGATACGTCTAATTCCACCTTTCCTTTAATCGCCGACGGTTTCGTTCCGGGTTCGCCTGGGACGTATGCCGCAAACAAATCTTTGCCCGGCGGTGTTTGGGCTGCGAAGAAGGCTGTGGTGGTCTTCTGCGATTCAAGCGCCCAGATAATGCGCGTCGATCCCTCCACCAAACAGGTTCAGCGAAAGGGCCCCGCCGGTAATGTTAACCTGTTTACTGATCCCGGCGACGGCAGCTGGATCGGTATCGCCGGTACTACTCCGGTTTTGAATCCGGAGTAGGATCCATCCTCGACACTGTTGTAGAGGCGGTTGTGCCAACCCGCCGGTCTAGTTGGTCAGGCGCTCGCCGCAGCCAGCACCTCTACAATACTTCCGACTCGAACTCGCCGTCGCTCACCCGCGTTCGAATCGTTAATTTCGGCCTAACCGATTGTTTCGTTCGAATCACTTTTCCGTGCCCATCGAGCGTAATGCTGTAGCCGCGCTTCAGTGTTGCCTCCGGCCCTAACACCCGCAACAGCCCTTCAACCTGTCGGAACCGATGATTCGCTTTGTCGATTACCCGTCCGGGCAATTGAGCAAACCGCCGGTTCAAATCCGTGAATCGGTTCCGCCTCAGAGCGACTTCACGATTCGGGCTGCGCGCCTGCAGAGTCGCCGTCATGTGAGAAAGCGCTCGCTGGCAATGCTCAATTTTGTGACGGAGATGTCGCCCGATCGTTTCGCGTACCACATCTAACTGTTGTTGAGCGTCCCGCATCCGCTTCAGCAGCTCGCGGGTCAACGCTCGTTCCGACAGGAAGCGCAGACGCGTCTTCTGATGCTCCACAAATGTGCGCAGACATTTCTGGACACAGCCCGCCAGATCGTTAACCCGGCGTTGCAGATCCAAAACGTCGGGAACGATGAGCTCGGCTGCGGCACTTGGCGTGGGCGCGCGCAGATCGGCAACAAAATCGGAGATGGTGAAATCGATTTCGTGGCCGATCGCGGAAACCACGGGGACTGCCACGTCTGCGATGGTGCGGGCGACAATCTCCTCGTTGAATTCCCACAGATCTTCCATGCTGCCGCCTCCGCGGGTCACAACTATCAAATCAACGGGAGACCAGTTCACGTTCGGCGCGGCGAGTTCCCGAATGGCGAGAGCGATCTCCGCGGCTGCGCCGCTGCCTTGAACGCGAACCGGATTAATCAGGATATGCAGCCATGGCGCGCGCCGGCTCAACACATTCAACATATCGCGAATGGCGGCACCACTCGCTGACGTCACGATTCCAACTCGCTTCGGAAACTTCGGTAAGGCGCGCTTGCGGTCGGCGGCGAACAGTCCCTCTGCTTCCAATTTCCGCTTCAGCGCTTCGAACTTCGCCTGCAACACGCCCAGACCGCGTGGCTGAAGAATTTGAACGCTTAATTGGTACTGCCCCCGCGCTTCGAACACGGAAAGGTTGCCGTAAACCTGAACCTGCGCGCCATCGGCGAGCGCTTCCCGCGGCGGGACCATCGTGTCGCGCCAAATAACGCAGGCGATTTGGGCGCGAGCATCTTTCAGGGTGAAGTACTGATGACCGCGCGCGTGCGCTTTGTAGTTCGAAATCTCTCCCTGCACCCAGACCGCGCCGAAGCGGGTTTCAAGTATGCCACGGATCTGCCGGGTTAATTCGCTGACCGAAAATACCTTCGTGGCGCGCTGGAAGAAATCAGCGGTTAACTCCATTCGGCTAATGGTCCAACGCCGGACAGGGGACGTCCAACACGGAATTTGAGACTGGGTTGGCTAAGCACACTGGTGTCATCCTGAGCGTAGTCGAAGGACCTCTCCTACTTGCGTGACGTCTACTGCATTGGGAGGTCCCTCGACTACGCTCGGGATGACATAGCTATTCGCAGTTGGAACGAGGTGTGACACCAACGAGGTCGTGAGAGTAAAAAAGAGCGCCGCGGCACACTCACCCGCCGAACAAGTCGTTCTGTGTCCCGGTCGGCGGCTTCAGGCCTAACTTTTTGTAAGCGTTAGGCGTAGCTACGCGTCCCTGCGCCGTCCTGCGGATGTAGCCTTCCATGATCAGATAAGGTTCGTTCACTTCTTCCAGCGTCCCTGCTTCTTCCCCGACAGCGACTGCCAGCGAATTCAAGCCCACCGGGCCGCCGTTGAATTTGTGAATGAGAGTTTCGATGATTCGTTTGTCCCATTGATCGAATCCATCACGATCGATTTCGAGCATTGTTAGGGCCCGATCCGCCAAATCGGCAGTGATTTTCCCATCGGCCTTTACCTGGACATAATCGCGGACCCATCGCAGCAGGTTATTCGCGGTTCGTGGTGTGCCACGTGCGCGAGTGGCGATTTCAGCGGCGCCAGGGTCATCGATCTCGACACCCAGCAGCGCGGCGCTGCGCAAAATGATCTTCTTCATCTCCTCAGCCGCGTAATAGTCGAGTCGCGCCGTCATACCGAACCGCGAACGAAGCGGTGAGCTCACCATCCCTGCGCGAGTGGTCGCTCCGACCAGTGTAAACTTCGGCAGGTTCAGGCGGAGACTGCGCGCCTGCGGCCCCTGGTCGATGATGATATCGAGCCGGTAATCTTCCATCGCCGGATATAAATACTCCTCGATCGTGGGTTGAAGCCGATGGATCTCGTCAATGAACAGCACATCGCCTTTTTCGAGACTTGTTAGGAGTCCAGCCAGCTCGCCCGCTTTCTCAATCACCGGACCGCTGGTGTTTTTAATGTTCACACTCATCGCGTTGGCGATGATGTAGGCGAGAGTGGTCTTGCCCAGCCCGGGAGGGCCGCTCAATAAAATGTGTTCAAGCACGTCGCCGCGTTTCCGCGCTGCTTCCACCATGAGCTCGAGCCGTTCCCGCACCTTGGCTTGGCCGGTGAACTCGCTGAACATCGGCGGCCGCAGCGAGATTTCGAAAGCGGTATCCTGCTCGGGTGGATTCATCTGAAGCGGAATGGTGGAGTCATGGAGTAGTGGAGTAATGGATCAGAAAATTCAACACTCCATTACTCCAACACTCGGCTACTCCAACTCTGGTTCTGAGCTACGCGCCCGCCAAATCGAGATGTTTGGTGAGCACGACTTCGGTCCCGCGACGCTTCAGAATGTAATCCACTTTATCGAACGCATCGCGCATCAGGTGCAGCCCAAGACCCCCGGGCTTCACCGCATCATGAGCGCGGCCTTTCATCTCCTGCATCGGCGTCTTCTTGCCGTAATCCCGCAGCCGCATGCGCACACAATTGCGCAAACCTTCCATCGATAAAACGATGAGCTGATCGTCCCGCAGATCATAGGCATATCGGATAATGTTCGTACAGGCTTCGTCGACGCCGAGCACCATCAACATCCGTTCCCTTTGCGACAGGGGATAGGAATCGAGAAACTTCCGTACATGATCCCGCATCAGGACCAGGTTGCCCGTGTGGCTGCTGAACTCGATTCTCTTTTTCTTGATCACGCCTGGTAAAAGGCTGAGCACAGGCTTCGGCTCGATTCAAGTGCCGGCTGGTGGGGGGAAGCTCTTCCGCGGCCGTGCTCTACGCAAAAACTATGGACAGTTCAGCGAACCAGTTGTTCAGTTTTGCACATGTGGAAAGTCTGGGTGGCGCTGCTTCTCGCGGCAGCAGCGCCTGCAATCGCGCAAGAGAATGTCACTGCCTACGACGCGTTACGCGTTGTGAGCGATCATTTTGGACGGGCTTCGGTCAATCATATCATCTCCATGACCGGAGTGCAGGGTAATCCGCAGCCGGAGACCTGGAGGATTGTCCTCGAGAATCCAGATCGCCACGGTGCGCGCGAGATCGAAGTCAGCAACGGCCAAGTCACTTCAGATCACGGTCCGGGCCGCGGTGTCGTGGGCTCGACCGAAGGCGCCACCATTAACACCCGGCACCTGAATCTGGATTCAAGCGGTGCTTATTCGGTCGCCAGTTATACCGCGGACAAATCGAACGCCCATTTCGCGACCGCCGATTACACGTTGCGCACGGACGAACGAGGCGAACCGATCTGGATCGTTACCTTGCACGGCCGATCCGGCAGACCCGTGGGAACGATTCACATTGGCGCGAATCGCGGCACCGTCATGCGGACCGAAGGGATGTTTGCCGGCGCCACGATGGAAGATGTTGAGACACAGGAGACGGGAAACTCGGATCACGATGAAAGCGGTCCGGCCATTATCCGCAGCACCAAAGCGCGGATTCGCGCCGCTTTTGAGCGGGCGCAGGACGAGGCTCGAGGAATGTTTGACCGCGTGAGGCGCTCATTCGTCGATTTTATCAACCGGGTGTGAGTCGGGCAGTGCGGTCTTTGCCGGGGAGTTGTTCGCCGTTTGTGATTGCGGTCGCGCCGTCCGCTCTACACGCTCAACTGCAGCAGTTATTGGCATGAATCAGACGAACGAAGCCTGGCCTGAATTTCCCTTCCCGGAATGGAAGGAGACCGGTGCGACCCTCCACATGTGGACGCAGATCGTCGGGAAGATTCGACTGGGCCTGGCGCCTTGGACGAACCACTCCTGGCACGTAACGCTCTATCTCACCGCCCGCGGCCTAACGACATCGCCGATTCCGCACGGCCGGCGCATTTTCGAAATCCGTTTCGATTTCGTGGATCACGTCCTTCGCATCCTAACCGCCGAGGGCGAGACAAGACAGATTGCATTGGAGCCGAAAAGCGTTGCCGCATTCTATCGCGAGACGATGGACGCACTAAATGACCTTGGGCTGCCGGTGCGGATCAACACCATGCCCAATGAACTTCCCGATGGTATACCATTCGAGAAGGACGAAACCCACCGGACCTACGATCCCGTCCAGGCGAACCGTTTCTGGCGCGTTCTGGTGCAGACGGATCGCGTGTTCAAGGATTTCCGGTCCCGGTTCTGCGGTAAGTGCAGCCCGGTCCATTTTTTCTGGGGTAGCTTCGATTTGGCCGTGACGCGTTTTTCGGGGCGGGCCGCGCCGCAACATCCCGGTGGCGTTCCGCATCTGCCGGATGCGGTGACCCGTGAAGCGTACTCGCAGGAGGTAAGTAGCGTTGGGTTTTGGCCGGGGAACGAGGCGATGCCGGAGCCAATTTTTTACTCTTACGCATATCCCGAACCCCAGGGGTTTTCAGCTGCTGAAATCGCACCGGCCGGCGCCCGGTACAACCCTCAATTGAAAGAGTTCGTTCTGTCCTACGAAGCAATGCGCAGCGCGCCGGATCAGGATGAAGCGCTCCTCCAGTTTGCGCAAAGCACCTATGACGCGGCGTCCACTTTGGGGAATTGGGATCGAGTCGCCTTGACGGAAAAGAAACCCGACTTGCACTCCGGCACTGGTCGCCCGTAGATTTCCCCGGGAATGGCTGCACGGATCGAAACAGCGGCAGAGCGAGAAGCGTGGCGCGGTGTCGCGAATGGCTGGCGGCCGTTGTATGGCGATTTCGGCCGTCAGGGGCTTAGCGTGCAATGGCATGATTTTCAAAGTGCTCAATCGGTCGATTGGGGAAGAAGCTTTCACCCACGCAGCCTTGAGTTCTGTTTAAACCTGGAAGGGCGCGGGGATGTTGGTAGCCGCGGTTCCGGACGCAGCGCTTATCTGCCGGGAAATTCCGGCTACTACGCGATCGCGGATGATCCGCTGGCCGCAACCCGGCGGGCTAACGACCGCCACCAATTTGTCACCCTGGAATTTTCGCGGCAGCACCTGCAAAAAGAGCTCGTCCAGAACGAAGCAGATCTGGAGCCGGAACTGCGGCGTATCATTTTCGGGGACAAAGCCGACACCGTAGTGGCGCCGCCGCGCGCGATGTCGATGGAACAGCGGGCAGTGGTATCGAGCTTAGTCGACCCGCCGGTAGCGAAAGCTGCCCAGGTGCTGTGGTACAAGAGCAAGGCGCTGGAGTTGATGGCGCACTTCTTGTTTGCGCCGAAAGATCCGGAACTTTTTTGCATGCGGCAGAAACGGGTGGCTCGGGAGCGAGTGGAGCGTACCAAGGAACTGCTCGCGCGCGATCTGGCCAATCCGCCGACGTTGGAAATGCTGGGGCAGGAGGTTGGATGCAGCCCTTTTCATTTGAGCAGGATTTTTTCGCGTGAGGTCGGCCTAACGATTCCGCAGTTTCTCCGGAACGTTCGCATGGAGCGAGCAGCCGAGTTGCTGCGGAGTGGGCGATACAATGTGACGGAGGCTGCCACCGAAGTCGGTTACTCGAGCCTGAGTCATTTCAGCAAAGCCTTTTGCGAGACGATTGGCTGCTGCCCGGTTCTTTATCCGGCAGCCAAAAACGTCATTCTCGACCGCTGATAAGCGGCCGACCGTTAATAGTTAGAGCCTCGAAGCGACTACCGTCGCTTTGACCTTGTAACGCGTTTACCTTGTAGGCCTTTCCATGAAAATCACCCGCGCCCTCATTTCAGTTTCCGACAAGAAAGGAATTGCCTCGTTAGCGCGGGAATTAGAACGGCAGGGGGTGGATATTATCTCCACCGGCGGGACCGCAGAGTTGTTGCGTAAGAATAAGATTCCGGTGCGCGAAATTTCGAGCTTCACCGCGTTTCCGGAGGTGCTGGAAGGCCGCGTCAAAACCCTTCATCCGCGCGTTCATGGCGGGCTGCTCTACAAACGGGATAACCCGAAACATGTCGCCGAGGCGCGGGAATGCGGGTTCGAACCGATCGATCTGGTGGTGGTGAATCTTTATCCCTTCGAAGAAACTGTAGCCAAGCCGAAGGTCACGTTAGCGGAGGCCATCGAAAATATAGACATCGGCGGGCCTTCGATGATCCGGAGCGCGGCCAAGAATTATCAGGCGGTGACGGTAATCGTTGATCCGGCTGACTACGAAGTGGTGCTCGACAACATGCGGGACCACGATGGCGAAACAACGTTGAAATTGCGTGAACACCTCGCGATCAAAGCTTTCATCAAAACGTCCAGCTACGACCGGGCGATCAGCACGTTTTTGAATAAGGCACAGGCGACCGACGCATCCTTTTCCTTATCGCTGCCGCTGGGGCTGCGATTGCGCTACGGTGAGAACCCTCACCAGGAGGGGGCGCTCTACGGCGACTTCAACAAACATTTTGAGAAGCTCCATGGCAAGGAGTTGTCGTTTAATAACATCCTGGATATCAGCGCGGCGACCGGGCTGATCGGAGAATTCACTGAACCGACAGTCGCCATTCTCAAACACAGCAACCCGTGCGGGGTTGGCACCGATGCAGATCTGGGCCAGGCGTGGGAAAAGGCGTTCGCCACGGATAAGCAGGCGCCGTTTGGCGGTGTCATCGTTTGTAATCGCCCGGTCAACGAGGTGCTGGCGCGTGCGATCAGCGAAATTTTCTCGGAAGTCATCATCGCTCCCGATTTTGAGTCTGAAGCCCGCGCCATTTTGCAGAAAAAGAAAAACCTTCGCCTGATGAGGGCGTTAACGGCGCCGGCAGAAGCTATCTCGGTTAACGATGTCCGTTCGGTCGCAGGCGGAGTACTCGTTCAGGATGCGGATCGCGGGTCGCAGATTCAGCAGAACATTGTGACGAAACGTGAGCCGACGCGCGGCGAGCTGGACGCAATGCTGTTCGGTTGGCGTGTGGTTAAGCACGTAAAATCAAATGCCATCGTTTACGCCGGATCGGATCGCACCCTCGGTATCGGTGCTGGCCAGATGTCGCGGGTGGATGCTTCAAGAATCGCAATCTGGAAGGCCGAAGAAGCGGGGCTTTCACTAAAGGGCAGCGCGGTAGCGAGCGACGCATTTTTTCCATTTGCGGATGGTTTGGTGGCGGCGGCGGAGGCGGGGGCAACCTGTGCCATCCAGCCCGGCGGATCAGTACGTGATGCGGAAGTGATCGCCGCGGCTAACGAGCGGGATATGGCGATGATCTTCACCGGGATCCGCCATTTTCGCCATTAGTGTTGCGTCATCTGGGGAGCATGGTGTTGGCGAAAGGGTCTCGCTTCCGCGGACTTTAATGACGTGCGCTCGCGACGCCCATGCCAGTCGAATGAGCAATCGACGCCGGTCGAACTTCGGCAGGGCGCTGACCTGGCAATTGCGGACTACGTTAAGTTTGCAGCGATTAGTGGTCGCAGCGCTAAAAGCATAGCTATGTCATCCCGAGCGCAGTCGAGGGACCTCGCCCACGCAGTGCACGCCACGCAAGTAGGAGAGGTCCTTCGACTTCGCTCAGGATGACACCGTTAGGATGCTAGGCCGCAACCTGCGAAAAAGAGCGCTGATTCGCCGAACTGCAAGACATCAGACAGAGCGATAGCCAGAGGGACAGCATCTCATCTGTGACGGTGTTTGCGGGCGACGTGCCAAACCGGATCACTGAAACGTGATCGGAACGTTCAGTTCCCATTGTTCGCCAGGCGCTGATTTCCACCGGCGCAGGGCATCGACCGCCGCCTGATCGAGAACGCCATTCCGGGTCGAGCGGAGTATTACTATATTCGTTACCTGCCCGTTTGGGCCGAAGGTTAGACGAAAGCGGCCGGCGCCACTCGCCATACCAGCTGAGTTCGGATAGGCCGGGGCCGGGCTGTAGATCAGTTTTCCCTGTCGCCCTTGTGGATTCTGCGCGAGCGGCACCTTCTGCAGCGTGCCATCCGCAGGGGGCGCGAGTGGACCTTCCGCAGGGGATGCCGGCTTTTCTTCGGCCAGGAACTTCGCTTTTCCTCTCTCCGGCGTGCGCGCGAGCACGGCTTCGAGTGTGGCAGAGGTGCGAACCACCACCGCGGGATCGCCGGGGCCGCGAGTCACCAGTCCGATCACTTCGTTATGAGAATTTACCACGGGAGAACCGAACGCATCCGCTGTCACCGGCATCGATACCTCGAGCCAATCGGCACGGCCGTCCTTATGCTTTTTCGTGATTGTTCCCTCCAGGATCGAGGCGTTGCGTCGGCCTAACGGACTTTGCACAACCGCAACCGGGCTGCCTTCGGCATCCGCGGGATTCGCCGCCGGCGTGATGGTCTGAACCTCCTGTTTGACCTCGGCATCAAGCACTGCCAGATCCTCCGGTTGCACATCAGTTAGGATGCCGTTGATGTTCAAAATGTGATTGTCGGTTGTTTTGGCGATGGCGTGAGCGCCTCCCTCCATCAATGAGCGCGTGGTCAGCACCATTCCGTCCTTCGAAACAAATACGCCCGTGCCAGTCCGCAAAAGTTTGCCTGCTGGATCGAACACGGAAATCGCAACCACTGCCGGTTGGATCTGCGCCGCTACCTTCGCAACGTCGACTTTGGGAGTGGCGGTAGGCTGTGGTGACGGCGTTGCCGAGAACGTCGGCGAGGGAGCAGCGGATGGCACTAACGGGGAAACCGGCAATGCCGCTTGTTCCTGCTCCTGGGCAAGACGCGATCGAGAATTGCATCGGGCGATGACCGCCACAACCACGACTAACGCGAAAAAGAAGACGAGAGTCGAACGCCTCACGGTTATCCGCTGCCTTTCGTTAAAATGTAAAACCAAATGGCGAGGGCGGCAGCCAGAACCGCCGCGATCACGCTCGGCCACATCGGGATACGCCGGCCGGCAATCCGGACGTCCACATTGGCAATCAGTCGGACGATGTGTGCGGCTGAAAACACTCCGAAAAGAACCCCGGCGACTTGAAGGGCGAAACGTGGACCGGTCATAAAGCCATTATCCTGAAGACCGGCTTGGATTTCACCAAAAAAACCGGGTAAAGCGGATGGCGCAGCTATTCCGCCACCACCACTCGGCTCCTGCGGAAAGCCCCGGCTTGCACCAGCACCCCCACGATGACCAGCACCATAAATAGAATAGTGGTCCCGGTGGGCGGGAGAGTGACGAGTCCCTGGATGAGATATGCCCCAAGTATAGACGACAGAAAAATGAGCGCCCAATCGAACAGGGACAGCAGCAGAATCGCGCCGATAACGCCGCCGATGATGAAGGTTAGCCAATAAAACTGAGCTGCATTGCCCAGAAAAGCTGCCGCCACCGCCAGAGCCAGTTTGCCGCCGGATACAAAACCGGCGATTGCCACCGCGATTTTTTGCAAAAAGAGCGCGAGCAAAGCTCCAACGAAACCGAGAACCAAAGCAAAGGTTAAGGCCAGCAACGGAGACGGCTGTTGGACGATATGCGGAGCCATCTCCACTCCGGCCGCAAATCCGACAGCTGCGACACACAGCCAAAAGATGCGCCGGCCAAACAGCAGAATGATAACTCCAACAATTGCGCCGATAATTGGCGCCGTCAGTTGAAGCGACGGCAATGATTCAGGCAACGCCGCGGACACCGGATTCATAAGGCTCCAGGCAGGCGGTTGCCGCTACTTCTCATTGTCATACCACTGAGATAGATCGCGCCCGAGCATGAATTCGAGCTCGCGAATTTCAAAATGAAATACACCGGTTAGTTTATGCTTCATTGACGGTGGCAAAGGCTGCTCGTATGCCTGCTCGAATACACGCCCGCCGTCCATTGATATGGACCCCGTTAGACCAAGAAATGCGAAGATTCTATTCAGAGTTCCCTGATGGTCCTGCTGCAAATCCTCATTCAGAAGAACCAGACATTTTTCCCGACCGAAAATGTTGAAAATGCGCCGCAGCTGCGACGAGTAGAATCCGCGGTCGATGTAGGAATAAATCCGGTGCTGGAGCGGTAGTGCCTCTCGACATCGTTCCGCTTCCTGCTCGATCGCCTGCTCGAATGAAAGGCTGTCTGCGCCACGGTTCCGCTCCATGTTCCAGGCCGAATAGGCCCGATCGACCGGATTCCGCAGAATCATGATCCATTTCATGGCTGGGTTGTAACTCCAGATCCGCTCCGGGGCGTTATTCCAATACATGTAAATCGGGCTCGCTTCGCCGACTACTTTTGCACCGGATTTGCAGCGAAAATGCGCGTGATATTTGTCGTAGTCCGGTTTAGTTCCGCGGAACATTTCTTCCCGGTCGAAAAAGTGCACTTCCTTCAGGTCAGTAGGCATGCAGATGTGCGGGTGTTGCCGAAGGAAGGCATCCAGAGCGGATGTGCCCCCCTTCTGTGTTCCTCCAATGACGAAATTGACCTTCATCGCCGCCCACAGATTTGCACAGATATGCGCGGATAAGAAGCAACGTCTGAATTGTGGGTGTCATCTGTGTCCAACTGTGGCTAATTCATTTCCGATATGACTGTTGCTTCGGATCAAGTTCGGCCAATCCAGCTCGATGACATCATTGCAGCGCGGAAGCGGATTGGCGGCACGATCATCCGAACGCCTCTGATCCACCTGGAGCTTGGCTCCGAACATCCCGAGATTTGGTTGAAGCTTGAAAACCTGCAGCCGATCAACGCTTATAAACTGCGTGGCGCAGCAAATGCCGTCGCCATGTTAA
>JBJMXE010000144.1:0-9158 GCA_045809745.1 Chthoniobacterales bacterium
GAACCAACCGTCCGCCGAAAAATGGAGTCAGCGCTTTCAACGCCGTTTCACGCCTACCCGCTGAGCTCGCCTTCAGTTCCGGACGTTTGGCATCGAGCCATCGCTTTGCGAGAGAATCAAACCGGACCGAACTGCCTGTTCCGTCCGAAGCTAGCCGCCCAGCGCGGTCTTGGAAGTCTCGTAGCCGCCGTTTAGCTAGAGCAGGATCGCTAGTCTTCAAACTCCGGCGAAATTGCTTGCCCGCTCTTTTGACGAAAACATAATAGCGCCCCGCCGCGTCTCGATAGAGATTCGGCCCAACCTTTCTGAATCGCTTATGTTTCCCGTCCTTTTTGCTCATCCCAAGGTAAGGGTGACACAAACGGGTGACACAAGCCAGTAAAACCGCGATTTGTCCCCGTAGTTCAACGGATAGAACGGAGGTTTCCTAAACCTTTGATGTGGGTTCGATTCCCGCCGGGGACGTACTGGGTAACGCTGTTTGTATTGGATAATGTCTGTGCCATGGCGTTGACGCGCACTTCGATTGATTCGCTCACTCCCGTTCGCTCACCCGCTGCCCTCGCGGGCTTCACCGTCTATGTCGCCGACTCCCTTGTCGGCTCCATTCCCGCCGGGGACGTACCCTGTTGCGCCGTGTGTATAGGGATCATGCCTGTGCGGTCGCGTTAGCGTTCACTTCGATTGATTCGCTCGCGTCCACTCGCCCGCCGGCTTGACCGCACGCTTAAAAACGAAGAACTGATTAGTCGATAAGCGGCAGTTACGCGCGGTTTTGTAACAAATTGGCGCCGCGACATTTGCGAACGTGGTGGCAATGATGCCACGTCGCCCACCAGTTTTTACGACATCCGGTCTGCCGTGCTAACACGAAGAGTGTAGAAAGCAAATCAACAACAGGGAAAATATTAGA
This sequence comes from Chthoniobacterales bacterium, assembly GCA_045809745.1. GTDB lineage: Bacteria > Verrucomicrobiota > Verrucomicrobiia > Chthoniobacterales > UBA10450 > DATFCK01. Next base: position 914 of record JBJMXE010000144.1, read on the forward strand.
TGAAGGCATTATTGATTACTATTGCGTGCGTAACTCTCGCCAGCGGAGCGTTTGCGCAGCACCAATCTAGCAACACCGTCTCAGGTCCCACCACACAGAACCGGGATCAAATGACCTCACCGGGTGCGATCGGCACACTAGACACGCTGATCCCCGGAAGAAGTGTCACGATTGTCGCGTCGGCTTTTAGCCATCCGGTGAAATATGTCATGTCAAAAGACGCGAAAATCGAGACTGATGCGGGTCAGCCGATGCAACCGGAATCGATCCGGGCGGGCACTCGCGTGAGACTTGAGTTCAGCGGCAACCAGGTTGACCGGGTAGTCGTTGTTCAGCCCGCGCGCTAACCGCTTCTGTCGTCTGCGAAGCATCGCGCTCGGAGGCCTAACCATTGTTAGGCTCGGCAGAGCTGCCATTCGCGGAGAATCGAACGCGCTGCCGCCTCCCTCAACGGAGGCGGCAGCAGTGCGTTCGCGAACCGCATTGGCGCCGCAGTTAGCGAGTCCGGTTAGCCATGGTAACAATCAGCCAGTCTTTTGTTACCGGGCTTGTGGCGATTGAGGTCAATCGCCGCTACGAACCGGCGGGCAGGTCCCGCCTCGAACGATCTACGTTGGCGGTTCGTTCTTCGAGACACCTCGTATGTTGATGAACGCCAGCGCGAATTGAAGCGTGATCAACGCATATGCGTGGTCGTGCCATCCCCAGATCACCCAGAGCACGTTGCTCAATAGGAAAACCCAGAAGCCCCATCTGCGGCGGTGTTTTCTTTGCGAGCCGACTAGCCAGGACGCCAGAATCGTCGCCACCATAGCCGGCCATTGAATCAATCCGACAAGATCCATCACAAACAATCGTGCGGCAGGGTTTAGTAGCGTGGCTTTCACTCCATCCCCGCAGCTGTCGGGCTACGAAGTACCCGTGCATCCATGGCCACCAGGCGAGCTGCATTTTTCCCGTCCTTGTTCGGTTTGTTTAAGCAAACGGTGACCGAATGGATCGACGACAAGGCTCCGCAGCTCGGTGCTGCTCTGGCGTATTACACCGTGTTCTCTCTTGCGCCGCTAATCCTGATTCTGCTGGCGATTGTCGGACTGATTTTTCGGCATGACCCCTCCGGCGCTTGGAACCGGATGGTGGAACAAATGAGTTATTTCCTGGATCAAAGCGCAATCAAGGTGGTTCGCGATATCGCCCAGAACGCGTCGCACCCGTCAAAAGGGATTCTCGCCACTGTGATCGGCATCGGTCTGGCGCTGTTCGGCGCCAGTGGCGTGTTCGGCCAGTTGCAGGACGCTCTGAACACGATCTGGGGAGTAAAACCGAAACCGGGCGCTGGCATCCGTGAATTTCTGCGCGCGCGGTTCCTTTCCTTCGCCATGGTCGCCGGCGTCTGCTTCCTCCTTCTGGTTTCGCTGGTGGTGGAGGCTGTGCTCAAAGCGCTCAGCCACAGCGTTGCCAGCAGTGTTCCCGGAGGAGCGACAATCGCGCTGGCGATTTATTTCGTGTTTGATTTGGTCGTCGTCGGTTTCTTGTTCGCGATGATTTTCAAATTCCTGCCCGACGTGAAGATTCAATGGCGCGACGTATGGGTTGGCGGAGCGTTGACGGCCCTCTTTTTTCTAATCGGCAAATGGGCGCTCGGGCTATATCTGGGGAGCGGCGCAGCTGCTTCTGCCTATGGAGCAGCGAGTTCTCTGATCACCTTGCTGCTGTGGATCTACTATTCGGCACAGATTCTTTTGTTCGGAGCGGAGTTCACTCAGGTCTATGCCGATAGGTACGGTTCGCACGTTGAACCGGCCGAATACGCGGTGCGAGTTAAGCGCGCAGAGATTGAACAATAGTGTGTGGCATTGGGAGTGCTTAGCACTCATTCGTAGCGAGGAACACAACTACTATATAATTGACTTTCCTCAGCTTCGGCGGCGCGATCTTTACTGCTCGCGCCGCCATTTTTTTGCTTGGAAAACGTCTGCGGGATCCGCGCTCTCGCCTGCCACTCCGTTCCTGGCCAAGGCCGGGGCGTTGCGGACGGCCAATGTTTCGTTTGGCGCCGTTTTAGCGCGCACTTCGCTGCCGCTGCGAAGCGTTAGCCACAGATCAGCAACGATGACGGGGCGGGATTAGAGAACCATCCGATCGGTGATGGGTGTTACTTAAGCCTGCACTGGAGCCACGGCTTTGTTCCCCAACGTGCAGTTTCAAACGTTGCGTCCAGAGGGGGGCCGTCGCGCGAAATCCAAGTAGACGCCTACAGGAAATGGGTATACATGTTCATATGAACATCAAGAACCGGCTTAGGGAGCTGAGGCGGACCCTGGCCCAGCGGAGCGAGGATCGGAACGCCACCCGCCGATCGGCGGCCAAGCCACAGCAGCTCGAATTTTCATTGCCGCTGATTCAGCGGAGCCGCGCGTTGAGGTTAAGTCCAAGCGCAAGCCGCTGAGTGTAGCCGGGCTCGCTGACCCCGGTTCATTGATTGCAGGCCACGCTACGCCGGGGTCACCGCCCCCGGCTACAACCACGCGCGATCGTTAGGCGGGTGATCGGTTGTCGAGCCGCCGCGAAGGGTCAGCTCTGTTTCCAACCGTTGCCGTTGCCTTCGCGGGCCAAAGCATACTCCGGCGCCGTTTCCTTGGTCGGGGTTGAATCGCCAGGTTTGACGATGTCATCCACCTCGGGATCCATCAGTGACGTCTCATGATGCTGCTTGGCAATCAGCATGTAGAGCGAAGGCACGATGAATAGTGTGAACAACGTCCCAATTGTCATGCCCCCAACAAGCACTAAGCCGATCGAGTTTCGCGCCGCTGCGCCTGCGCCGGTCACGAGTGTCAACGGAAAATGACCGGCAACGGTCGCGACGCTGGTCATCATGATCGGCCGCAAGCGAATCCGAGCCGCTTGGGCAACGGCTTCCTGCTTTTCCAGCCCGTCCCGCTGCAATTGATTGGCGAATTGTACGATCAGGATTCCGTTTTTAGAAACCAGTCCAACAAGGGTAACCAGACCCACTTGTGAATAGATGTTGAAAGAAGTTGTCCAGGAATCGGTAAAGAATTTCCCGAATGGCATCTTCAAGAACATGAAGATTGCCGCGCCGAACAGGGCCAGTGGCACTGAACCGAGCAGGACGATAAAGGGATCACGGAAGCTGTTGAACTGCGCCGCCAGAACCAAAAAGATGAGGATAATCGCGAGGACGAATACGCCTGCGAATTTGTCGCCTTCAATCCGAAGCTGACGAGAGCCCCCGGTGTAGTCAATGACGTATCCGGAAGGCAAAATTTTGCGGGCTTCATTCTCCATGAACTTCAGCGTCGCGTCGACTGAACCAGCCGGAACACCTTGAATGGTGACAGCATTGAGTTGCTGCATCCGGTTCAATGATCTGGCTACGGTTTTATGCTCGATTCTGGCAATCGTGCTCAGTGGGATGAGTTTGTTATCCGGTCCGGTGACGTAGATGTGTTGCAGTTGTTCCGGATTCAGTCGATCGACCCGTTTGATCTGCGGGATGACCTTGTAGCTAAGTCCTTCCATGTTAAACCAGTTAACGAAATTGCCCCCGATGCTGGCGGAGAGATCGGCGCCGACCTTCTGCATATCCAGTCCCATGGCCGAAACCTTGTCGTGATCGAAAACGATTTGGGCCTGCGGTTGATCGATTTTTGTGTCGATGTCGGCGAACTGAAACACATGAGCTGCCATCGCCTTCTGGTAGATATCCTTTGCGAAATCGAGAATGCGTTCCTGACTTGCTGTTGAAGCGATAATAAAGCTGACCGGAAAGAGGTCGGAGCCCGGTAACGGGTCCGGCGTCGTCGCGAACACCTGCACTCCGGGAATCTGGCCAAGCTTCTGCAAAATACTGGGCAGATAGGCTTGGGTGGGTAATTTTCGCTCCCCCCAGGGTTTCAACACCAGGCCGCCGAAGCCGCTGCTCGGGTTTGTAATTTGAAACGTGAATCGCGTGTCAGGAATATCCTTGAATATTTTTCCGGCGGCGTCGGCATAACGAATCGTATCGTCGATCGTCGCGTTCGCAGGCGCGGTAACGATGCCGAGAATGAAACCCTGGTCTTCTTTGGGAGCGAGTTCCTTCGTCGCCACCTTTGGAATGGCGAGGAACATGACTGTGGCAAGCACGGTAACTCCGATCCAGACAATATAGACAGCTGGACGTGCGTTAAGAGTGCGGTCGAGTTGAGAACCGTACCAGTCCCGGAACCGGTCAAACGTGCGATTCACCCATCCGCTGAAGCCATGATCGGCATGTTCCACTCGCAGAAGGTTGGCGCACATCATCGGTGACAAGACAAGTGCGACCACGCCGGAAATGAAAACGGCGCCGGCTAACGTCAACGCGAACTCCCGGAACAATGCTCCGGTTAGGCCACCCTGAAGAGCGATCGGCGTATAGACCGCAGCCAGGGTGATGGTCATCGCGATGATCGGTCCGATCAATTCCCGCGCGCCGATCAGCGCCGCCTGCAATCGAGACAATCCTTCCCGCATGTGACGCTCGACGTTCTCGACTACGACAATCGCGTCATCGACCACCAATCCGACCGACAGCACAATAGCCAGGAGGGTCAGCAGGTTCAGACTGAAGCCCAGGACCTGCATCAGAAAGAGAGCGCCGATGAGTGAGATCGGAATGGCTACGATCGGCACCAGAACGGAACGGAACGAACCAAGGAAAAGGAAAATGACAATCATGACGATGATGAGCGTGTCGATCAGCGTCTTAACGACTTCGTGGATGGCGTCGTTGATGTAGGCGGTAGCGTCGTAGGCCATTTCCACCTGCATGCCCCGCGGAAGTTCCTTTTTAATCTGTTCGACTTCGGCGCGAACTCGTTTGATAACGTCTACCGAATTCGCATTCGGCAGCACAAAGATGCCCATGAAAACGGCCTTCTTGCCGGTGAAACGGACTTCGGTGTTGTAATCCTCCGCACCCAATACCACGTCGGCGATATCGCTTAGACGAATGAGTGTGCCTTTGTCCTGTTTCACCACCAGTTGCTTGAACTGGTCGGCGGTATGCAAATCCGTATTCGCGGTCAGGTTCACCTGAAGGAGCGAGCCTTTGGTGCTGCCGATAGCCGCGAGATAATTGTTCTTGGTCAGGGCCGAGCGGACGTCGGACGGGCTGACATTCAACGCCGCCATGCGCTCGGGCTTCATCCAGATGCGCATGGCAAAAGTGCGCCCGCCCAGGATGTCTGCTTTCTGCACGCCGGCGATGGCAGTCAGCCGCGGCTGGACCAGGCGGACGAGATAATCCGTCACTTCGTTAGGCTGAAGGATATCCGAGGTAAAACTCAGATAAGCCGAAGCGATTTGGGAGTCGGCAGGCTGAATGGCAATGACTGGAATCTGCGACTCGGGCGGGAGATTATTCCGAATGGCGTTAACCCGCGCGCTGATGTCGGAAAGCGCCTTGTTCGCATCGTAGTTGAGTTTCAGCCTGGCCGTTACCGTCGAGATGCTTTGCGTGCTTTGCGATTGGATATAATCGATGCCATCCGCTGCCGCCATCGCCCTCTCGATTGGAGTCGTGATAAAGCCACGCACCAATTCAGCGTCGGCGCCGACGTAAACTGTGGTGACGGTGATCGCAGCGATATCGCTACGAGGAAACTGCCGCACGTTTAGCGTTTTCATCGCCGCCAGGCCGGCAATGAGAATCACAAAGCTCACCACCATCGCCAGAACTGGCCGGCGAATAAATAGATCGGTGAAAGACTTCATCGCTGAGTCGTTAGGGACGGTTTAATTTATTATGAATCTACCGGCGCAGGGTTCTCCTGAGGCTTGGGCGCGAGATCGTTGTTCACCGTGACCGTCATCCCATTCCGCAGTTTAAAAACACCTGTGCTGACCACGATCTCGCCTTCCTTCAAACCTTCAGTCACCGCGATGAAGTCGCCTCGCGCCTGGCCCACCCTCACTACCTGCTGGCGAAGCATCTGAGATTCTTTCCCAGTTTTTGGATCTTTCCCTTTTTCGATGACATAAACCGAATCGCCGTAGGGAGCGTACGAGACGGCGGAGCCGGGGATAACCAGCGTCTTATGTTTTTCCGGCAACACGACTTCAACCTTGGCGAACATCCCGGGACGCAATGCCCGGTCCGGGTTCCTGAGAGTCGCCTGCAAAGGCACATTCCGGGTCACCGCGTCGACCATCGAATTAATCGCAGTCAGTGTGCCCTTGAATATTTGGCCTGGCACCGCATCGGTCTGCACCTGTACTTCGAGCGCGGTGGAAAGTTTCGAGAGGTTCTGTTGCGGCAGTGCGAAATCGACATACACCGGATCGAGCGAGGTCAATGCGACGACCTGTTGGCCGGCTGGGATCATTTGGCCAACGTTGACCTGACGGATGCCGAGCTGGCCGTCGAAAGGCGCGCGCACTTCCTTCTTGCCGATAAACGCACGCATGTTTTCGACCATGCCCTGCTTCTGCTTAAACGCCGAGTCAGCGGCATCGAGCTCCGATTTTGAAACGACCTTGCGGGCGGAAAGTTCGCGCGCCCGGTCCAGGTTCGCCCGGGCTAACTCCAAGTCAGCTTCAGCCGTTCGCAGCTGCGCTTCCTCAGAAGAGGTGTCGAGCTTGATCAGGACCTCGCCCTTCTTCGCTTCGCCGCCGTTCTGAAATTCGACCTGACTAACGACGCCTCCAAGTTCCGCAGCCACGACGGCACCCTGCACTGGCGAAATCGACCCGACCGCGGACAGGGTCGGAGCCCAATCCTCTGCCTTAACCACCGCACTCGACACCGCCGTAGGAGGCATCACGAAAGGCGTCGACATCATCTTGCCGATCTGGCTGACCTTAATTCCTGCCAGCACGCAAAACAGGCAGAGCACCGCCCACAGCGCTCCGCGAATGGTTTGACTCCCTCGAAATCGCCGATAGGCGAACACCGCCGAAGCGATTGCAACGGCGGAGAAAACGACAATCAGCATCATCACGCCAGCGACCTTGGTTATCATCAATGCCAGAATGAGCCCAACCAGAAGGAATATTGGCAGGACGACGGCGGCGACACGTCGGACAAAGGAGCGTTGCTTCACTGCGGGAGATGCGAGTTTGGCTACATCATGCATAGGAAGGTTCATCTTGCGCATTGAATAGCAGGCGCCACAAACGGCGAGTTACCTCAAGCTGTCGCGACCGGCGCTCGGCGGCAGTCATTTCCTGCGGTTGCAGTACGTCACGCATTAACATACCGCGAGCAACGGCAAAAATAAGCTCGGAGAGTTCTTCCGGCGCCAAGCCGTGCGCGGCGCGGTTGGCTTCGGGCGAACGGGATATCAGGTCGGTGACGCCATCCATCGCCGCTTGCAGAACGTCACGGACCATGTCGGAAACGGGCGGATTTCGCGAAGCTTCGGCATAGAGATCGACCACGAAAGCCGACTGCACCTTTGGCGAATTCTCGCAGCAATGTGCCGTAAAAAGGATCTCCATTGACTCTAGTAGCGTGGGCGCTTGGGCCGCGCGTTCCAGCAATTCCTGGATCTCCTTTTTGTGTTGGTCGGCCATGGCCGCGATGACTGCCTCTTTATTTTGAAAGTAACGATAGATAAGGCCGACGCTGATGCCCGCTTCCGCGCTGATGTCATGCATGCTCGTCAGATGAAAACCCTTGCGTGCGAAGCAAATGATGGCGGCCTCGAGGATCTGGGACTTTCGATCAACCACGGGATCTGACTGGAGGACACTCATCGGGGCAGGAAGATGAATGAACGTTCATTCATTGTCAAACGCAGGATTTTTGTAGGTGTGCGCACCGTTCAGAGGCCCGCTTAGCTGAAGACGAAGGGGCGAGTTCCTGCGAGCCCGATCCCCGGCGGTGTGGCAGGAGCGGCGCCCTGCGCCACTCGCATCGTGGCAGTCTTTCGCCCAGAGCTCTCGCCAGACAATTCCGACTTTGATTGCCCAATCGACGACGCGAATATGCCGCGTGCGTGAACCGGCGGATCTGATCCCAATTGACGACCTGCTCCGCGACTGCCCACCCAGCCGCCGGTATTTAATCGGCGTATCCGGCGGTCGGGATTCGGTTGCTCTCCTCGACCAACTCGTGCGATTCGGATTCCACCGGCTGATCGTCTGCCATTTGAATCATGAGCTTCGCGGGCGATCCAGCGACGCAGACGCACAATTTGTCGAAAAGCTCGCCAAGAGTCGCCGCCTTGAGTTCGCCGGCGGGTCTACAGACGTC
>JBJMXE010000145.1:0-17335 GCA_045809745.1 Chthoniobacterales bacterium
AGATCAACTGTCGAGTCGGCAATCGGGGGGCTTTCGAGATCTCCGAGGCGGTACTCGAGATTTTTAAATCCATGCTTCCTAGCCAGCGCGCCGCCGAATTCCACCATTTTTGGCGAGTTATCGATGGCGATCACTTTCTTCGCGGTGCGGGCGAGCAATTGTGAAAGCGTACCCTCGCCCGCGCCCAGATCGGCCACAGTTCCCGGCGGCAGAAGAGCAATAAGGCTGTGGGCTAATGCCTGCCAGGAACGTCCGGGCACGTAACTGCGACCGAATCGGCCGGCCAGCGCGTCGAAATATTCCCGGGTTTTGTCTTGCCGCTTCCGCAGGATCACCTTCAGAGCGCTGCGATCCTGAGCGCTTTCCGGAATTTCACGGGCCAGCGTTCGGACGAGTTCGGTCACTTGTGCCTGGACGCCGTCGCCAGGCGGAAATTTCGCAGCTCCGTAGTAGGCATGTTTCCCGGCCCGCCGATCCTGGACTACGCCGGCACGTTTGAGTTGGGCGAGGTGACTGGAAATGCGGGACTGACCCATGCCGAGAATATCCTGAAGTTCAGCCACGGTGAGTTCGGCTTCGTGAAGGAGGAGCAGGAGCCGGAGCCGGGTCGGATCGGCCAGGAGCCGGAGCAAATTAACAGTTGACGCCATGGAGCGCCTAAACCATATATCTACGCATCATGATTCGTCAATATGTCCGAGTGACGGCCGGACCGGTGACCTGAAATCGCCCGGCCTTTGGATCATGGTTGCCCGCGAACTGCTTCATTCCAACGTCCTAACCGTTTCCACGTCCCAACTCCCTTTTTCCAGCCATGTCGCGTCGTTACATCTTTTCGTCTGAATCCGTTGGTGAAGGTCATCCCGATAAGGTTTGTGACACCATCTCCGATGCCGTACTCGATGCCTGCCTGTCCCAGGACCGCCATAGCCGGGTTGCCTGCGAAACTTATGCTAAGAGCAATGTGGTAATCGTCGGCGGCGAAATCACCGTGCCGCTGCTGAAGAAGGAGCGCCGCTCGCTTACCTCTGTGTTGAACATCGACCAGATCGTGCGTCACGCGATTGAAGAGATCGGATACATCAACGATGACGACGTGTTTCACGCGAACCGCGTTTTCATCACCAATATCATTACCGACCAGTCGGCCGACATTTCGCAGGGAGTGGACCAGGCCACCGCCGAAGGCAAGGGCCACGCCGAGCAGGGCGCCGGAGACCAGGGATTGATGTTCGGCTTTGCCTGCGATGAAACAGAGGAGTTGATGCCGGCGCCAATCATGTACGCCCATCGGTTAGGCCGGGAACTGACCCGGATCCGGAAAAACGGCGAGTGCAAATGGCTCCGTCCGGACGCCAAGTCACAGGTCTCGGTCATTTATGACAACGAAAAACCCGTTGGCATTTCCAACGTGGTGATTTCCACCCAGCACTCACCCGATGTGAAACACAGCGAGATCCGCGACTTTTGCATTGAGAAAGTGATCCGAAAGGTTTTGCCGGCGAATATGCTGAGCGATTCCACGGAATTTCTAATTAACCCGACCGGCCGATTCGTGATTGGCGGTCCTCAGGGTGATACCGGCCTAACCGGTCGTAAAATAATCGTGGATAGCTACGGCGGGATGGGTCGTCATGGCGGCGGCGCATTTTCCGGCAAAGATCCGAGCAAAGTGGATCGCAGCGCCGCTTACATGGGCCGTTGGGTGGCGAAGAACGTGGTAGCTGCCGGATTGGCCAAACGCTGCGAAGTGCAGTTTGCCTACGCCATCGGCCATCCTCAGCCGGTCAGCATTCACATAAATACTTTCGGCACGCACTCGGTCGACGAAGACAAGATCGAGCGCGCAGTCAAAACAGTTTTCAGCTTCAAACCCGCCGACATCGTCGAGCAGCTCAATTTGTTGCGCCCGATCTACTCCAAGACCACGAACTACGGTCACTTCGGGAAGATCGATGATCCCGATATCACCTGGGAACAGACCGGGAAGGCCAACGAGCTGCGTTCCGCGGCTCGTTAGGTTTAAAAAGCTTAACACTTAAAACTGAAACCTATGACAACCACCACGACAAACCGGGCAACGACCAAAGAAGATTACAAAATCGCCGACATCAATCTGGCGGACTGGGGCCGAAAGGAGATTTCGATCGCGGAGAAAGAAATGCCGGGCCTGATGGCGATCCGGGAGCAATACGCGAAGACAAAGCCGTTGCAGGGCGTGCGGATCACTGGGTCGCTGCACATGACGATTCAGACCGCCGTGTTAATCGAGACTTTGGTTGATCTCGGAGCCTGTGTTCGCTGGGCGAGCTGCAATATTTTCTCGACCCAGGATCAGGCGGCCGCGGCCATTGCCAAGGCTGGCGTGCCGGTGTTTGCCTGGAAAGGCGAGAGTCTCGAGGAGTACTGGTGGTGCACCTATCAGGCGCTGTCACACGCCGACGGCAAGGGGCCCCAACTCATCGTGGATGATGGCGGTGACGCGACGCTGCTGATCCACAAGGGCTATGAGCTTGAGGACGGTAGTGACTGGGTAAAGAGCGAATCCGGGAGCAAAGAAGAGCAGGTCATCAAGGATTTGTTAATTGAGGTTCAGCGCGAAAATCCCTTCCGCTGGCATGAGATGGTGAAGGAATGGCGCGGTGTATCGGAAGAAACGACCACCGGCGTGCATCGGCTCTACAAGATGCATCAGGAAGGCAAGCTGCTGGTTCCGGCAATCAACGTGAACGACTCGGTTACGAAATCGAAGTTCGATAATCTCTACGGCTGCCGCCACTCGTTAGTCGACGGATTGAATCGGGCGCTGGACGTGATGATCGCCGGCAAGGTTGCGGTGGTTTGCGGCTATGGCGACGTCGGTAAAGGCTGCGCGCAATCGCTCCGAGGCCAGGGCGCGCGGGTGATCGTAACTGAAATCGATCCGATTAACGCGCTGCAAGCGGCGATGGAAGGGTATGAAGTCACCACCATCGAAGATACGTTAGGCCGCGGCGATATCTACGTCAGCACGACTGGGAATATCGACGTCATCAAGCTTGAGCACATCGAGCGGATGAAAGATCAGGCCGTGGTGGCGAACATCGGTCACTTCGACAATGAGATTCAGGTGGACGCGTTGAACACCGCTAAAGGGGTGAAACGGACGAACATCAAACCGCAGGTGGACAAGTACACCTTTCCCGCAGGGCACGAGATCTTTCTGCTGGCCGAAGGCCGGCTGGTTAACCTCGGCTGTGCGACCGGCCACCCGAGCTTCGTCATGTCGAATTCGTTTTCCAACCAGGTGCTGGCGCAGCTCGACCTCTGGAGCAACCGCGACAGTTATCAGCCCGGCGTTTACGTGTTGTCGAAGAAGCTCGATGAAGAAGTGGCGCGACTGCACCTCGAGAAAATCGGAGTGAAGCTGACGAAGCTGACCAAAGCGCAGGCCGATTACATCGGAGTGCCGGTGGAAGGCCCGTTCAAGTCAGAGCACTACCGGTACTAACTTGGAGGGACACGCACCGTCGTGTCCCAAACGATCCATTGCTCCTTGTAGCCACGGCGCTCTCTCGCCGTGTCATGGCAGCGACGCGCCCTTTGGCCGTGTCACCTCGGCTGCGAACGACACTTGGGTGCGCCTCGACCGAGCGAGGCGGCTATGATCGTTGGTCGTTAGCTACGGGAAACCGCCGGTCACGGTTTAAACAGCTTATCCCACAAGGTCGGCTCCAGGGCCATCTTGTCGACGTCGACGTAGCTGCACCCGGGATGTTGCCCGCGCCGCCAGACTCCGCTGACCCGTACTGCGCGGTGTATTCTGGCTGCCTCGGTCAGTTTCTTGGAATCGTGCGATCCAGCGGCCAGCCAGACCGCGCTTCGCCCGTTAGCCGGATGAAAATCGAACATGATCTGCGATGTGCACGGTTCACCGCGGTGCAGCGTGACTTTCCCTCGGTCGTTAAAGTGGGTGCCGGCTGGAGCGGTCGCGGCAAGCACTGCGGTCGTGGCACAAGCGCCTGCTGCCAGTGCGATGACGGCGATAGCTGCGCGGTCGAAAAACAGTTTCACTCGTGGGAAATAGCGAACATGGATCGATTGTCCAACGGACTATTTTAGTGCTCAACACGGAATAGTGGAGCTCAGTGGCCAAACACAGATAGCAATATCATCCCAAGCGCACTCGAGGGACCTCACAAATGCGGCAGACGCACACAAGTAGGAGAGGTCCTTCGACTGCGCTCAGGATGACACCAGGTCTGATGCGCAGCGTCGTTGACGCACGGTTGGAGGGGCGAAACGTCCCCCGCATCTACAAAAATAAGAGCTATCAAGTGGCCGGCAGCCCTTCTGAATGTTGGGGCAAATCGTCCGTAATGGTGTCCCAAGCTGCGCGATCGCTGGTCCAGGTGTGAAACTGCGGACGGATTCCCGGATCCACGTCAAACGCACCCATTCGAATCGATACTTCAGGCCCATCTGGCCAATCGCCGCCAAACAGGCTGGAGCCGCAAACGCGACAGAAGGCTTTCACCGCGCCTTGAGCTTTCCCGTATACCCGCACCAGTTCCTTCCCCGCGACTAACGAAAACTGCTCTTTCGATATGCGGGCTTGGGTGCAAACAGCTGTTCCGGAATGTTTGCGGCAACGTTCACAATGACAATGGCCCGCGCGAAGAAACGGAGGCTGAACTTCAAACCGAACGGACCCGCACAGGCAGCTGCCGGTTATCTTGGTGCTCATACGCGCACTGTAACCGCGCTGCGGGGGACGCAACTTCGGCGTGTTCGCACCCCCCGGCAGTGAAACCTTCCGCATCGCGGAACGGCTACAGATTCTTTTGCGCGTGGATGAATTTGGCGAGTTCGACGCTCCCCGGATCGCCCGAGTGTTTTAGACCACAAAGCATTTTCTCCTGGTCCTCCACGGAGCGGTTCTGTCCGAGCTTGAACTTCGCTTCTACCCTGGTGATCTCAATCGAGAACCCCACGATCGCTTTCAACATTGGAGCTATCTCTTGTTCGGTTAGGGGAATTTTCCACGGCTGTGGCATTCCGGATTCATATTTGTCCGTGGTGTCGTAAACCACCTGCCGGAGTGCAGATTCATCCGTCACTTTCGGAACGCCGTAGACGTGGGCGGCGGCGTAATTCCAGGTCGGCACGGTATGTTGCATGACGTAGCAGGATGGAGAGATGTAGGCGTGGGGACCGTGAAAAATGCAGAGCACTTCTTCGCCGGAAATAAAATGATGCCACTGAGAGTTGGCCCGGGCCATGTGGCTTCGCAAGGTCCCCCACTCAGTGCCGTCCTCGTCCCATAAAACCGGCAAATGGCTAGCGGTTAGGCCAGCCTCGTCCTTCGAGATGACAGTCGCAAACCCGTGTTTGGCTATGAAGTCAACGATTTGGCTGCGCTCGGCAACGCGATTGAACGGCGGCACATACATCAGGATGAACCCAGATTAGCCGTGGCAGCGGAACCAGTGCAAGTCGAGGCGAGCTGCATCACGTCAGCGGCCGCCATGTTCGATGATGATGACCGATCTTCCGGGCGGGCTGCGAAATGGTCAAAAGCCACGATGGCGATTGAGGTCAATCGCCGCTACCAACTCGATTCTGGCCCGTGGCTTTAACGGCGAGCTTCAGCCATCGTCGGTCTGATGGTAGCGGCGGTTTACCGACCCGCCATGTTCGATGAAGGAAAAGACTCGAGGGAATGCGATCTTCCGGGCGCGTTGTCGAATACGGGCTGCGCCGCAGGCGCTGATTTGTGGCAACTCCTTGGCGATGCTTTTCGCCACGCGCTCGGAGATTGCGTTCACCTTCTCATCCGGCGGGCACGCTCATTTGGTCAATTTTGTTTTGGAGGTAAGCTGAGAAATAGCCGGCGTATTTCTTTTGCAGATCAGTTCGCTGCCAGTCCTTACCTGTTACCACCCCGCGGCAATTCGCGGCGCCGCAATTACACGGTTGCGAGTAGGTATCGTTGTCCGTTGAACACCAGTCGTGGGTGAGTTCCTCGCCGGCTGGAATATCGCGTAACGCTACGAATGTGATCTCGCCGCGGATTCCCAGATTCGCATCGCACGAATGGTTGCTGTATAGCATCGAACCTTCGCGTTCGGCGGGGTTGGCGGGAGCGATGTAAAGGTCGTCATCGATTTGGATCTCGACCGGACCTAGGCGAGGTGTGATTTCATTTCGCAACGTGGTGCCATCAACGATGTGTCCGCCTTTCACCGCCACGATCTCATCTTTGAAGATTTTCGCAGTGGCGAATAAACCCCGGCCGTGAATAGGGCTTTGCCGCAATTCCGTTTTTCCTGACCGGTAAGAGAGCGGCAACATGCTTTTGCCCGTTTAACTAACCGGTTGATCGAGCTCTTCGTCAGTCACGGTCAGGGATATCTCACGCGATAGAATCGATGGCCGGGTCCGGCGGGATCGGTGTAATGAAATGTGCCGTTGGCGCCCACCGCTACGCTTGTCGGACCGGCAAACGCCTGGCCCATAGTGAACGTTGATTCAACGGTCACATTGGTAAAGGACGCGCCAAAACCATCGATGACGGTCGCGCTCGCCGGTCCATTCTTGACGATCGAGGTGACCCCCGGCGTGGGTGCGTCAGGCACAATTTTGAAAATGGCGCCGTTCAAGATATCGCAAATATAAAGCTCGCCGGTTGCGTCTTCGCCCAGCGAAGCCGGGGCTCCCAGAGAGAAGTTGCCGGTGGCAGTGGGGAATAAATCGGTTGTGATGTCCTGGAGGGTCGGCGGCGAATTCAAAGACAGCACCAGGATTTTGTGGGTGACGTAGTCGGCAAAAACATACTTACCGTAGAGCGCCGGAATCTGTCTTCCGCGATAGACGTAGCCGCCGATCACCGATCCGCCGATCGTCCGCGGGTAATCGAAGATCGGATCGACACCGTTAGGCGGCCGATCACCACCCACCACCGGATTTCCGGTTGGCGTGGCAATGGTTCCCTCGCGCAACCGCCATTCGTAATTCTCGCCACCGTGGAGGTTGGTCGGTTCCTGCACATCAATTTCCTCGCGGGTGCTTTGCCCAACGTCGCCGATAAACATCCGGCCCGTCAGCCGATCGAAGCTGTCCCGGAACGGATTACGCAAACCATAAGCCCAGATTTCAGGTTTAGATCCAGTCGTTTCCAGAAACGGGTTGTTTGGCGGAATGGAATAGGTCCCGGAAGCCGAGTCCACCTGAATGCGCAGCATCTTGCCGAACCACGTCGTTAGGTTTTGAGCATTCCCTCCAGACTCGATGTGCCCCACTCCCTGATCATTGCAGCAGCCGCCGTCCCCGGTGGCGATGTAAAGGTTGTTGTCGTCGTTCGGGCGCGGGCTGAAGCCGATCCAGCCGCCGTTGTGGTCACCTCCGAGTTGATCAAACGAGAGAAGGATCTTTTCGCTGTTCGCATCACCCAGGCTGTTGCTGCCTAACGAAAATTGCGACACTCGAGTTGTGCCGTGGTTCTGGCTGCCGCCCGGCACCAGGAAATTGAGGTAAAATTTTCCGTTGGTCGCGAAGTTCGGATCGAACGCCATGCCGAGCAGTCCCTCTTCCCCGACTGCGCTGATTCGGGACTGAATGTTGAGAAAAGCAGTGGGGTTCACGACCTTCGTCGCCAGGTCCATGGTCGAAATTTTTCCGATGCGCGAGACAATGAACACCCGGCTGAAATCGCCCGGGGGCGCCGTAACAAACAGCGGATCGGTTATGCCGGTTGCCACTCGAACGGCCGACAGGCCGGTGACATTCTGGCCGTGGAGATCTAACGCCAACAGAACGGACGCCGCCGCGAAAATGAGATAAGCGAATTGTCCCCGTTGTCCCATCACCAAAGCGAATACTCGCCGATGGTAACGGCAGCGCCGCCAATAAGCAACACGGCAGGCTATGGGGAAATCGGTAAGAGCCGGCCATCTGGCGACCGTCGTCCCTACGGCACAATTTTGAAGACGCTGCCGGTCGAGATATCGCAGATGTAAAGCTCTCCGTTGGCGTCTTCGCCGAATGCAGACGGATTGCTCAGGTTCAGCCCCCCCGACCGTGTCGGGAACAACTGAGAGGTGATATCCTGGAAGTTCGACGCGGTTGTGCCGTTGAAATCCATCGAGAAGATTTTCCCGGCCAGATAATCGCCGAAGATGTATTTGCCTTGAAGCGCAGGGACTGCGCTGCCGCGATAAACGTATCCGCCAATGATCGTGCCACCGGTCGTGCGAGCGTAGTCCAGGACCGGATTCACATTTCCTGCTGGCGGCGGCCCGCCGACCGATGCCGGATTGGCGATAGTGCCTTCACGTAACCGCCATCCGTAATTCTCGCCACCTCCCGGATTCGTGGGTTGCTGAACGTCTACTTCTTCGCGAGTGCTTTGCCCCACGTCTCCAATGAACATCCGGCCCGTCTGTCGATCGAAGCTCGCCCGAAACGGATTGCGCAGCCCGTACGCCCAAATCTCACGGCGAAACGTGCCGGAAGAGAAAAACGGATTGTTCGAAGGAATCGAAGCGGCACCGAGCGTCGGATCGACGTGAATGCGTAGAATTTTTCCGAGGAGCGTCACGTTACTCTGAGCATTACCGCCTGGTTCGATGTGACCGGGCCCCTGGTCGTTCGCGTTACCGCCGTCTCCGGTGCAGATATAAAGGTTGTGATCGTCACCGGTCCGGGGGCTAAACCCGATCCAGCCGCCGTTGTGATTGGTCTGCGGATGATCGAACTGAAGGAGGATCTTCTCCGCGCCGGGATTTGGAGTGGGAGTCGCTGTTGGCGTTGGAGTTGGTGTGGGTGTCGGGGTCGGGGTCGGGGTGCCGACCGGCGTTGCGGTGGGCGTTGGTGTCGGTGTCGGGTGATGATGGTGGCGCCGTCGGCGGCGGTTTGGCTGCTCCGCTCCGCTATTGAAGCTTCCGCGTTCAGCGGCCTGAAGTTGTGGCACCTCGTTAACGAACGCGGCAGGTGCCTGGAATTCAGAAACGTGGGTAACGCCATTGCCGAACGCACCGCCGGGCACGGTGAAGTTCAAATAGAACTTGTGATTGGTTCCGTAGCTCGGATCGAACGCCAACCCCAGCAGTCCTTGTTCTCCCGACGTACTTGTTAGGCCGCCGACGGTGAAAAATGTCGTGAGCTGACCGGTGGTGAGATCGAGTCGCATGATCCGGCCGGTCTGCTGTACTATATAGATGTGAGTGGTGTCGCCCGGGGCAGACGTCACGTAGACGGGCTGGGTCAGACCGGAGGCAACGCGCTGTGCAGTTAGTCCGAAGACCACAGGACTGACCAACCAGGCGCCGATCAGCGCGAATGATAGCGCCAGTCGATGAACCAGTCTCGCCCTGAAGCGCAGTGGTCGCGGCCTGTCCTTAGCCATAAGAGTTGATCACAATAATGCATAAGTAATCGTCGTCCAGAACTCGCGCGGCTGTAGCCGGCAGCTTGCCCCGGTCGGTTGGTTTTCCCATCGGAATGATGCGATCGGAGAGCCGGCGTCACTGCCGCCGGCGACAGGGACGAAACAATCTGCGAATTTCCAATTCTTGCCGGGGTTTTTCCGAGCCGCTAGAAGTTGGATGTGAAGGCGAGCAAAGCAGCGGTCACCTTTATTCTTGTCACGGTCAGTCTCGACATGCTGACGGTCGGTCTGATCGGGCCGGTGCTGCCGAAGCTCATTCTCGATTTCCTGGGCGGCAATATGAGCAGCGCCGCCGAGTGGAATGGCGCATTCGGGACCGTGTTCGCTCTGATGCAGTTCTTCTTTTCGCCGGTCATCGGGGTGTTGTCGGATCGGTTCGGACGACGCCCGGTCATCCTGTTGTCGAACCTCGGTCTCGGGCTCGATTATATGGTGATGGCGATGGCACCGACCATGAGCTGGCTATTTCTCGGCCGCGTCATCTCCGGGATCACGACATCGAGTATTCCGACGGCGATGGCCTACATTTCTGACGTCACTCCGGCGGAAAAGCGGGCCGCGGCCTTCGGCTACATCGGAATGGCGTTCGGAATTGGATTTGTGCTTGGGCCAGCTGTCGGTGGATTGTTAGGCGAACTCGATCCGCGTCTGCCGTTCTGGGTGGCAGCCGGATTCAGCCTAACGAATTTCCTGTGGGGCTTCTTTTTTGTTCCCGAGTCGTTGTCGAAGGATCGACGCAAGCAGTTTACCTTGAAACGGGCCAATCCGGTCGGATCACTGGTGCTGCTGCGATCGCACCACGAGTTGTGGCGTCTGGCCACGATCCAGTTTCTGGCTTATCTCGCGCACAATGTTTTCAGCATTTGGGCGCTGTATGCCATTTACCGATTCCGTTGGAGCCAGGGAATGATCGGCCTGTCGCTGGCAATCGTGGGAATCTGCGCGGCTATCATTTCTGCCGGTTTGACGCGCTTTGTGGTGAAACGTCTCGGCGAACGGCGTACGCTTTACATCGGCCAGCTCTGTGGCGCCTGTGGAATGTTTTTTGCCGGTCTGGCCCGCACCGGTGGATTATTCCTCTCGTCGATTCCGGTGATTTCCCTCTGGAACATGTCAATGCCGGCAGCGCAGGGGATTATGACGCGGCGCGTAAGCGAGCGGGAGCAGGGAGAACTACAGGGGGCAATCGGAAGCTTGCGGTCGATCACATTTTTGATTGGTCCCGGTTTATTTTCGCTGACCTACAGCTGGTTCATCGATCCAAGCCGCTCGATCCATGTCCCGGGTGCGCCGTACTTCCTGGCGGCGATTCTACTGTTTACTGCCATGCTGATGTCGACCCGCATCGAAAAAGGGCCGGCGGCTGCACAAACGCAACCGGCCGTTCCGACCGATGTCGTACCGCCCGAAGGCGTCGGGTCGGCCATGCCGCCGGACAGTTAATGTCGCCCGGTTGTTCCGGAATCTGACTACAAGGTTTTGCTCATATGGACGATTCCCACGGTCAATCCGTTAGGCAAAAGGACGTCTTCTGCACCCCCCACAGCATAGCCACAGGCCTGATAAAATGCTTCGCCGGGCAAAGTTGAGGCGAGCTCGATCCTGGTGAACCCGGCCGCCTTGATCGCTTCTTCACACGCTTGCAGAATCGCTCGACCCACACCGCGCCGCGCATATCCGGGGTGCACAAAAAACGCCCGGATTCGTGCGGCGTCCTTCCGCGGATTCAATTCGGCATCATTGCGCGTGGCAACGTGATGATCGCTGCCGAATAAGGTTTTGCGTTTACTCCAGCCACCACATCCGGTGAGCGTTGGTCCATTTTCCACCACGAAGTAAGTGCCATCCCGAATCAGTTGTCGATCCACGCCGAACACCGTTCCGATTGCCGCATCGATTTGCGCTGCCGAATAGTGCGACCCTTGCAAGCCCCGCACCGATAACGAAATCAGCCTTTCCAGCGCTGGAATATCCTCGGCGCGAGCCAGGCGGACCTCGGTCATGCAAACATCTTTACTCCCGAGCGCACGCCCGTGGTAGGGGCAATTGACCGCAATGGCCATCCGTGAGGCTGGAGCAGACGAACATCCCGGCAGCAAATCTGGTGGGTCGGTGAACCGCCGCTACCAATCGCGATTCTACGCTGTTGTCAGACCGCCCGAGTTGCGAGAAAATGAACGCCTTCGTATGCCGCGCCTGCCGAAACTAAACTATCCGGACATTGAACGGATTATCGAATTAGATTTTATCCGGGCGACGGAGGCGGCGGCATTGAATTCGTTGCGGTGGTTAGGTCGGGGGGATAAGGAACGCGCTGACGCCGCGGCTTGCGACGCCATGCGCGGCATGTTCGATTTGATGAACATCTGCGGCGAGGTGGTGATCGGCGAAGGCATCAAGGATGACGCGCCTGGAATTTTCAAAGGTGAACAGTTGGGCACATGGCTGCTCGGTTCGCCGCCCTTCGATATTGCGATCGATCCAATCGACGGTACGACCAACATCTCTAAAGGGGCGCCGAACTCGATCAGTTGTATTGCTGCGGCCAGCCCTGAATCGGGTGTGAAAGTGGCGCTGCGTGATGTGCCGTCGTTCTACATGTCGAAGCTGGCCTACGGACCTCGAGTCATTCAGTACACCCACAAACGCGGCGACTCACTTCATATCGACGCTCCGATTGCCGAGACTCTGGCAATCGTAGCCCGCGCCGTTGAAAAGCGAGTACAGGACGTCGTGGTGATGATGCTCGATCGACCGCGGCACAAGGAAATCGTCGAACAGATTCGCGCCTGCGGCGCGTCATTGCGCATGATCGGGGACGGAGACATCGCTGCGGCAATGGCGCCGGCGTTACCGGATAGCGACGTCGACCTTTACATGGGCATCGGCGGTTCCCCGGAAGCGGTGCTCGCGGCTGCGGGTATCAAATGCCTGGGTGGCGACATGCAGTGCAAAATGTGGCCGCGGGATGACAAGGAACGGAAAAGTTTGGTCGACCAAGGTTACGAGAAGGAGTTGGACAAGGTCTATTCCGCCGATGATCTGGCGAACGGCAAAAACATCATCTTTTGCGCGACCGGCATCAGCGACAGCGCTCTATTGCGCGGCGTGAAAACAAAGGACGCAGCCACCGCCGTCACATATTCCGTGTTGATGCGAGCGAAGAGCAGGACAGTACGGTTCATCCGGGCGCAGCACAATCTCCAGACGAAAACGATCCGCCTCAGATCAGACAATCGCGAGCATCTGATTTAAGGCGAAAAGGTCCTCTTCGTACTTCGACAGGCGGGAAGCCGGTCCGCGAAGCGATCATGGCCCAGCTCAATTTGCGGCACGTGGGCCGTGGTTGAGAGCTCTGTATTTGAATCCCCTTGTTTGCTCCTGGAGGTCTTCGCGGGCGGTGGTGGCGCTTTGTCGCTCGACAGGCCTCTATTCCTCTGTTCAAATCGACTAAATATCCAGTTATGAAAGCTATACCGAAAACCGAATTGTCGCCGGACAACGGCGCCATCATTGACACGAAGTGGACGCTCGGATCCCTGAGCTATCATTCTTCTGGTGCTGGGAAACATCCAGTCGCGTCGAGCCAGGCGATCCACCTGCCGGAGTTGGTTATTTATGATCATGTTGGATTCAAGGGCGCGTATGCCCGAACGAACCTGAGTTTTCATTTTATCGGGAATTTTTGGAACGATCGGATCAGTTCTCTAATCGTGGTGAGTGGTACCTGGCGATTTTTCCGGGACGAATATTACAAGGGCGATCACTGGGACCTCGGGCCGGGTTACTACGAGTCCTTCTTCACCGAGAAGGGGCCGGACGATGTAGTAAGCTCGTTTCAGGCGATCGCGCTGTAAACGGATTGTTCGGGTGGCGCTTTCGGAGCGAAGCCCAAGGAGCAGCAGTTTCCCAGGTCGCTGAATAACAAAAGACGAGCGAGCTTTGGCTTGTCTCACTGATTTTGAGGCGGCTTTGCAGCCGCCTAACCATTGTAGTCGACGGTTGAACACCGGCGTACCTTGACGGCTGGCCCGCTGGGGCCCTACAGCCGCCGCTCCGCCGCGTAGGGAAAAATCTCCGGCATCTCGCCGGCTCGCAGCGTCGCCTGCACACCGCGCCAGAACTGAGCTGCGAACAGATCGCCATGTTGTCGTAACAGTTCGGTGCGCGCTGCCTCCGGCATGGCCAGAAATCGCGGGAACTCTTCCGGGAACACATCGTTTTCCCGAACTGAAAACCACGGTTCCGCGGAAATCTCTTCTTCGTACGTGGTCGCGGTGGGCAGATCCCGAAAGTTGCAATCGGTGACGAAACATAACTCGTCGTAGTCATAAAAAACGACGCGACCGTTCCGCGTAACCCCGAAATTCTTAGTAAGGAGATCACCGGGAAAGATGTTGGAAGCGGCCATGTCTTTGATCGATTGGCCGTAATCCCGAGCCTTCACTGCGGCGGCGGTGTCGTCGGCTTCGGCAAAAAAAATATTCAGCGGATGAATTCGTCGTTCTACGTAGGCATGGCTGATGACTACGTCGGCTCCTTCGATCCGAACAATTGAGGCCGCGTGGCGACCAAGTTCGGCCAAAAGTTCGTGGTCGAATCGCTCACGCGCGATGCGGAGATGCTCGAACTCGTGTGCTTCCACCAATCGGCCGGCGCGATCGTGTTCGAATACCAGGCGGTAACGGCGCATCACTTCTGCGCGAGTCGTGTCCTTCGGCAGGTCGAACCGATCCTTGATCAGCTTGAACACCACATCGTAGCTAGGGAGCGTGAATACCAGCATCACCATTCCCGGAACGCCTTGCGCCACCACAAATTTGTCGTCTGAACTTCGCAGATGGTTAACGAAATCGCGGTAGAACTCAGTCTTGCCGTGACGATTAAATCCAATTGCGTTGTAGAGATCGACCCGCCGTTTGTGAGGCATGAGTCGGTGGAGGTAACCGACCAGCGCGTGTGGATGGGCCACTTCGATCCGGAAGTAGGCGCGGGTGTAGGAGAACAGAACGGCCAGATCGCTGTCGCCGTGCAAGACGGCGTCGAGAGTAATCCCGCACTCATTCGGATACCGCAAACATAAAGCCAGCGGCAGGCTGCACCCTTCTTCGCCCCCGCGCCTCAGGCAGCCGATATAATACGCTCCGCGTCCGCGATAGAAGGCGTGATCGATCAGCTCGAGGTGCCAATCGCCTGCCGGTCCGATGGCTGATGTGCCGGCGTTTTGGGCGAATGTTTTTTCCAGCCTGCTGGCAGCGACCGCGGCCGCGGTTTCAATATCGTTCCACAATTCGGCCGCAAAAGCTCCCACCGGAGCGTTTGTTAGGCCCACGATCAACAGTTCAGGGAGTGATCGGCCGCTGTAGGTCTGCCGGCTGGCCGTTTGCGGGACCGACCGCGGATCGAAGTCGGTATCGATGAACTCGATCGTTTGATCGACCCCTTCGGTCGCAAACACCCGCCGCGTCAGAGAGTTGAAAAAGCTCTCGGCGATTTCCCAGCCAGGCGAGTTCGCAATCAGCGGCGAATACTCGGCTTTTATCGCGGTCCAGATATCGCGATCGCAAAGATTCGCGCCGAGCAGTGTCTTTGTGCGCTCGACCACATCATCAAGCACATCCGTGTAAAGCCGAAGGCGCGCCGCAGCGTCATCGAACGATCCCGACCAGTCGCGGCTCAAAAATCGGTCGCGCGCGCGGCTGGTGATTTCATGAAACCGCGCCTGGTAATCGGCGAACGACTCGGAAATTTGGCCGGCGACAACGGCAGCTAATTTGCCGGCGTCCGACTCGCCATCGGATTGTATCGGGGGTTGTGACAACCACCGAAACTATTTGAACACGTGCTTGGCACAAGCACCTACAACTCGACAAATACCGGGACCCGGCTCCTCCGAAACCTGTTGAGTCCGGGAGCCGCCAATTGTTTCGTCAGAACTGCTCTTGCTCAGTCGAGCCGGTTAGGGCAGTGGTGGAGCTTTCGCCACCGGAGATTACCTGCGCGACGTCATCGAAGTAGCCGGTACCGACTTCATGCTGATGTTTCGTCGCGGTGTAACCCAAAGGCTCCGCTGAAAATTCTGCTTCCTGAAGTTCGGAATATGCCTCCATGCCCCGGTCCTTATAACCACGTGCCAGATTGAACATGCTGTAATTCAGCGCGTGGAATCCAGCCAGGGTGACGAATTGAAACTTGTATCCCATCGCTCCGAGTTCCCTCTGAAATTTGGCGATGGCGGCGCTATCCAGCTTCTTCTTCCAGTTAAACGACGGCGAACAGTTGTAAGCAAGGAGCTTGTCTGGAAACTTTGCTCGGACCTGTTCCGCAAATTTCTTTGCTTCGGCCACATTCGGCTCCGAGGTCTCACACCAGATCATGTCGGCTAACGGCGCGTAGCTGATTCCCCGGGCGATCGCCTGGTCAATTCCCGCGCGTACCCGATGAAATCCTTCAGCCGTTCGTTCGCCGGTGAGAAACTCTCGATCGCGTTCATCGACATCACTGGTTAACAGAGAAGCTCCGTTCGCGTCCGTCCGCGCGATAATCACGGTTGGCACATTACAGACGTCGGCCGCGAGACGGGCGGCGTTGAGATGGGTGAGGGCGTTGCGGGTCGGAACCAGCACCTTGCCACCCATGTGGCCACATTTCTTTTCGCTGGCCAGCTGATCTTCGAGATGAACTGCGGCCGCGCCTGCTTCGATCATGGCTTTGATCAGCTCAAACACGTTCAACGGCCCCCCGAAGCCGGCTTCCGCATCGGCTACGATCGGCACGAACCAGTCGACATCCTTCCTGCCCTCACTATGGGCTATCTGGTCGGCTCGTTGCAGCGATTGATTGATCCGTTTAACCAGAGCAGGAGCGCTGTTTGCCGGATATAAACTTTGATCCGGATACATGTGACCGGCCAGGTTGGCATCCGCCGCAACCTGCCAGCCGCTGACGTAAATCGCTTTGAGTCCGGCGCGCACCTGTTGAACCGCTTGGTTGCCGGTCAAAGCTCCGAGCGCAGGAACGAAGGGCTCGGTTTGGAACAGCTGCCACAGTTTCTCGGCGCCACGGCGGGCCAGTGTATATTCGATCGTTAGGCTGCCCTGAAGACGTTTTACGTCCGCGAACGAGTACGGGCGATGCACGCCTTTCCAGCGCGGGTTAGTTGACCATTCTTTATCCATAAAATGTTTGATCGCCTAGTTAATGCCTGCCGCGGCAACGAAATAGTTCGCTCGTCCGGATATCGTACAGAACGTTGTCATCCTGAGCGAAGTCGAAGGACCTCTCCTACTAGCGTGGCGTGTCCCGCCTTTGCGAGGTCGGCGCTCCGCCCAGTCGCGATCCTGGCCGGGATGACATAGCTTTGCTTTGGGTGGTGGCGGAACAACCATTGGCGGGATTCTCTCGCTGCTACAAATAATGTTAGACGTTGCGACCGCGACTCTGAATTCATCACGTTAATCCAGCAGCTCATATCCAGGTAAGGTCAGAAACTCCACGAACTCGTCATTGGCTGTGATTTCGTCGAACAGTTTCGCCGCAGCTTCGAATTTGCCGGCCCCAAACCGTTGCTCGCCGATCTGGCTTTTGATCTTGTCGAGCTCTTCCGTCAGCGTGGCGCGGAATAGTTTGCTGGTCACTTTTCGACCATCGGTTAACGATGCTGTAGGATGGCGAATCCATTGCCACAGTTGCCCTCGCGAAATCTCGGCTGTGGCCGCGTCCTCCATCAGATTGAAAATCGGCACCGCACCGTGGCCGCGGAGCCACGCCTCCAGGTATTGCACTCCGACGCTGACATTGGTTCGTAAACCATCTTCTGTGATCGGCTCAGACGGACCAAACCCCAGCAGATCGTTTGCCGTGACGCTCACATCTTCCCGTTTTCGATCGATCTGGTTTGGCTGCGGC
>JBJMXE010000146.1:0-15405 GCA_045809745.1 Chthoniobacterales bacterium
GAAAGTCGAAGTCACAAATCAAAGGCAACGAATACAGACTTAAATATCGAATCTCGAAATCCGAAACAAATTCAAATGACCGAAGGCTGAAATGACTGCCGAAAAGGGATGGGGAACATTTCGTATTTACGACATTCGGTCATTGCGAATTGTTTCGAGCTTCGGAATTCGTGCTTCGATATTTCATCAAAGATTACTGTCCGCAATGTTCTTCTCCGCCTCCCGCTGCATCCGTTTTGCTGCTTCCTCCGCGGTAATGGCTCCATTCATAACCAACTGGTAGGGACCGCGCATTCCTTCCCAGATCGCTCTCATTTGCGGCATGATTGGCATTAGTCGTCCGTGGGCGATCTGCTGCATCGATGCGATCAGCGCGGGGTTCGCGCGAATGGCGGGCGATTCAAGCACCTGCCGGTCGACCGGAGTCGTTGCCAGCTTGGTAGCCATCTCCTCCTGAACGGCGGCGCTCGTTAGGTAGTCGAGGACTTCTCTTAGCGCCGGCATCTTATCTCCCGATACGCCGACATTCACCGAATAGCCTTTGGCTGATACCATCGGTTCACACCACAAGCCGGTCTGAGTGTTCAAAGGAAGAGGAGCAACCATGTTGCCTTGCGGAACATGGTAGCCAGCCCATGACCAGGGGCCGTTGATGATCATCGCCGTACGCGCTTCTTTGAATAGCATGTCGGCAATTTCGTAATCGCCTTCTTTCGGGATAATTTTGTATTTATCGCGCAGATCCAGCACAAATTGAATCGCGCGCACGGTCTGCGGATTATCGAGCGTAGGCCGACCGTTCTCGTCCATCACCCAGCCGCCAAACGCGGTGAGGAATGGGATAAAGAAAAATGGCTCGCGATAATTCCAGGTGAGGCCGTACTGCTCCGGCTTGCCGTCATGGTTCGCATCACGAGTGAGCTGTTGTCCTAACGTGATGAGTTCGTCCAGCGTGGCCGGCGGTTTCGATACCATCGAGGTGTTGTAAACCAGCGTCAGATGGTTGCCCAGCTGATCTGCGAGCAACCACGGCTTGCCCCGCCAGCGTACGATTCCCTGAGGAATAAACCGACCCAATGACTCTGTCGGCAACACTTCGTCCAGGGGCAGAACAGTCTCGGTGGTGACAAACACTCCGACGTTGTCTGCCGGGCCGTAAATTAAATCCGGTCCCTGTCCCGCGACCGCCGCGATCACGAACAGGTTTCGAAGTTCCTCGTTCTCCTTGTAGAGAGTATCGATCCGGACGTGCGGATGGGCTGCGTTAAAGCGGGCAACCTGTTCGTTAAACAAATCGCGTTCGCCGCCGATCTT
Organism: Chthoniobacterales bacterium; assembly: GCA_045809745.1. Lineage (GTDB taxonomy): Bacteria > Verrucomicrobiota > Verrucomicrobiia > Chthoniobacterales > UBA10450 > DATFCK01. The sequence continues at coordinate 1,315 of JBJMXE010000146.1, forward strand.
CTGGTGCCAGATGAGGACATGTGTGCGCCCGTCGGTCTCCTGGTTGCACGCCGTCAAAAGCAAATTCAGCGACAATGCGGCCAAAAACCACACGAGGTACGGACGCGCCCTTCCGGGGAGCGCACGCGCCGTCGCCTGCCGTGTTCGGCGCCCCGCCGGACACGGCTGTGACACTTGGATTATTTCGGGCGGGGGCGCCGGAAATTGCAGGCGAGGCGCCTGCCCTCCCAGGAGATCAGATCGCCCGCGCATCATTCGGCGGCGAAAACGATGCCAGTTAGTGCTGGCACCGTTAATTGTAATCCAGTTTCGGCGGATTCAACCTTCGCGGCCTCAAGATCGCCTCTGCTGGTAAATATTGGCACCAACCGTTTGGCTCCGCCTTCAATCCCGATCTGCGCTTCTTTATCACCGCGGTTCAGCGCAATCACGAGGTGTTCCTTCTCACCGTCGCGACCGATTATGATGACGCGTTGGCCGTCGTCAGTCGCGAGGACCGAGAGACCTCCGTGGTTCAGCGCATCGTGTTGCCGACGTAACGTGATCGCTTCCTTGTAAAATCCAAAGAGTTCCGGATCGAACTTCACCTCGTCAGGTTGCCGCTCCTTACCGCGCGGATCGTTTGTCTGCGCCTGATATTGGCGGTCCGGCCATAGCATTGGCATTCGGTCGTCCGGATCTCCTGCGCCCCACATTCCGGCCTCGTCGCCATAATAAATCATGGGGGCTCCCACGTAGCACATTTGTAACAGTACAATCAGGCGCTGAATGTTTCGCTCCCACTCGTTCGGTTTCCTGATTTTGTAAGTCGAGGAGTAACGAAGGTCGTTGTTCTTGTTGAACACGATTTCTTCGGTCGGGTAAACGGTTCCCTCTCCGTTTACGATCATCGACGCCAGCCGATCGGTATCATGAGAATCAACCATGTTCTGCATCACTGACGCCGTCGCAGGACCGAGCTGCTTCCGGGCCTTGTCCAGTAGCTGAGCGAATTTGGATGGTGGCACATTGTTATCGATCAACGCTCCTTTAACCGGGATGGCGAACCCGTCGTAATTCATCGCTGCCGAAAAACCTCCTCGTCCGATCAATTCAGCCGCCGGTTTCCAGATCTCTGCCGTCGTGTAAGCCTCGGGATTCAGTTTCCTAACCAGACCGTTCCAGTCTGACCAAAACTTGAACGGTCGCTCTTCGGCGACATCCAGCCGCCACCCATCCACACCGTCGGCGCGTTTTCCGTTTGGCTGCATCCAACGCCGCGTAGCATCGAAGATGTATGTCTTCGGACCGACCGCCATATCAGTTCCATCCGCCGACGCCGCAAATATCGGCAGCGTTTTGATGTTGTACCAGCCCTTGTAACTGAACTCATTTCGCTTTGTGGCCGGATCGTCGAAGCCGTCCACCACATACCAATTTCGATACCGGGAGCGCTCCTGTTTCCTGCGAACGTCCTGGAACGCAAAAAAATCGCGCCCGGTATGATTGAAAACGCCATCAATGATCACGCGAATCCGCCGCTCGTGGCAGCGCTTCACCAGGTCGAGGAACAGTTTGTCCGCAGCCGTCCATTGCCATGTCTTCGGATCGCTCCCGTTTTCTTTCGCGATGATTTTCAGGTCGCCCCCAGGATCGGGTCCGAAGAACGGATCGATGTGATGGTATGAGTTGCCGTCGTACTTATGGAGTGAACGCGAATAGAACAGCGGATTAAAATAAATCGCGTTGATCCCGAGATCGCTCAGGTAATCCAGTTTATCGAGAACGCCCTGAAGATCTCCTCCATAACGGCGGTCGAACACACCGTCCTTGTAAAAGTTGGGGCCGCGTTGCTTTTCCCATTCATCACGCGAGTACCAATCCGCTGTCCAATCCGACACCCGCCAGGCCGGCTCAGGACTAACCGGTAGCTCCAGAGAATCTCTGGTCGGATCGTTGTGAGGATCGCCATTGGCGAACCGCTCCGGAAAAATCTGGTACCAAACGGCCTCGGCAGCCCAGGCCGGGGGATCCATCCGTGCCGCTTTGCAAATACCACCAGCAAGCAGGACGGCCAAGCCGCACAACAGGTAGCGCATTAGGTCAGGAAAACGTCGCTCACCGCGGCGAGCGAGCTACCAAAGCACCAAGCCGGAGGCGAGCTCACTGTGACCGGATGCCGATGTGAAGGCAACGTTTTTCGATAGAACCGCTACGGTGCTAGCACCACACGGAAGTAATGCGCCGGGGCCACAATTTCAGTGTAGTGATCACCAGAGGCAGTCCGGACAGGAGCAGCCGCCGTGAATAACGCTGCATCCGGCGCTGCGTTCGGATCAGTTATGGATTGCAGCTGATAGTTCTTGCCGGAGACGGTGGTCCAGGTAATGGCGATATGATTCGCGTCGATCCGAGTCTGGTCGCTGATCTTGAACAAGGAGTTAGCGTCGAATGGATTGGTGCCTGCGGCATCTTCCGCGGCATTTGTCATCCCATCACCGTCCTGGTCCGCGTTGGCGTTCAGCAAGGTCACGGTAGAAGAAGAAGCGCTGTTACTTTGGACATTGGAATCCTGGTTAACCGCTTTGATGCTAATTGAGATCTTGTCGCCGTAATTAGCCTGATAAGTGAAGCTATTCGAAGTGGTGTTGAAATTGGCCACGATGTTGCCGTTCAAAGTCACGGTAACCATGTAATTTGGCACGACGTTTGGATCGGTCGCCCACGTGAATGTGGCTGCGTTACCGATCTTGTATCCGTAAGAATTCGTTATCTGAGGGCTGGCTGCCGGCACGCCAGGGGCGTCGATGTCATACAGTTTGAGGTACTGCGCCTCGTACGGAGCAGTAGACCAATCGCCATTGGTGGCAGGCACTTTATTCATTAATACACTTACTCCCTGGGTGAGCACGTCACTGCCTAACCGCCCTGGAGTAGAAGATTGCGGATCGTTGCTCCAGAGCCAGCGATTTCGCCGATTTACATCCTGGCCGGTGTAAGCGGCGATATTCCGGATGTTGTAATGGCGGCCAGAATTAATTCCGAACAGATTGCTGCCATTTTGTGTGATGTTCACATAAAACGTCGTGTTCTCGTTAAATTCTGGATGAGCCGGATCCGGGTGGGGATTATCGCGGTCCAGGTTAACAAAACCAAAAACCACATCGCTCCGACCAGGAGAAGCATTCGCGGTGTCGTATTTTGCAATCGAGAAAATCTTACTGTGTGAGCTGTTCGAGTCGTTGCCGTTCGAAGGATTTCGAAGATTTAGATAGTATCGATTCGGACTTCGTAGCGCCGGACTGAATTGCCGTGCGTCGGTAATTGCGGAATAAACCAGGAAAAGCTGTTGCAAGCCGAAAGTTTGATTGCCCAAGATAGGCCCCAGATCGTTGAAGACCTTAAAGTGAGGCAAATATTTAGCGAAGTTCGGATCGATCTCATAATGACTAAAGCCGAACTGGCGGGATATGCCGTTTTCCTGGCCGTAAAAGATCATCGGCGCTCCATCAATGGTGTTACACACGCCGTAGCGAATTAACGCCTGGAATGGATCATCATAATTCTCCTCATCATGTGACGTGGTATTCAGAAGAACGAGAGACTGACCATAAGAGTTACGACGCCCATCGAACACGGATCGATAGTTATCGGTCGTACCGGCGCTCTTCAAATCGAACAGAATGCTTTCGTTTAAGATGTCGAAGTGACGATTCGAGCGGTAAGTCACCTCTCCACCATCCAGCGACTCCGTCATGAAAACGAAGTTCCACTTATAGCTGCGAGCGGCGTTGATGATGTATTCCCAGCATTGCGGCGGTAAACCCTGGCCAAAATCGGCCCGAAGCGCATCTAATCCCCGACTATCCTCAATCCTGCGCTGAATAGGATCTGGATTCGTGCTATTGCCAATCAGGTTGTTGTTGCTGTCTACATGCCCTGTCTGGCTCAACCAATACGGAATATATTGGGCGAAGTACCGCCAGACATTCCTGGTGATGTTGTTGTTTACGACGGTGTTGTTTGGACCAGCAACACTGAAATCGGTGCCAATCCAGTTGCCATCACCGTAGTCAAACCAATCCCCCTGGTTCTTGAAATCAAAGCGGTGGCTATCGTTCCCTTGCGGCGGCGGATCGTTGATACACACAAGCGCGGCATAGTGCCCAAAGAAAATGTCAAAGGTGTCGCCGAATTTACCGAAGTCGAAACGATCTGGCGCCGGCGCGATGTGTGATGCATCGGGAGAACGTTGACAGTACTGATTGTTATACACGTTGAAAATATCGCCGTAAGAGAAGAACCGTGCCTCTTTTGCACGGATCTCGTCGGTCGGTAGAGCACCCGGCTTGATTAAAGTGACGCCCGGCTGCGCGAGCTCGGCATCGTAAGCAGTGTGATTAAATGCCGCGTCCAACATCACTCCGACCGACGCGCTATCTGCCGCTACTACAAAATCATGGAAATCGGTCTTGGCTAAGGCGCGGCCTGCCGCGGTGTCGTTTCCGGATCGATCATCACTATTCGGATCGGTCGAGGTAGGATTAAAGTTCCTGGCCATCAACGGCATGATTTCGAAGAAATTCTTGACCGCGTAAGGACTGCCTACGGTGAATTTGTGTCCGGTGTTAGAGTCCACTTGTCGCCCATCGATTCCGTTTGGGTGAACCGGCTGAAACCACAGGTAATTACATCCCAGACTCTTGATATAGTTGAGATTGACGCGCTTGTTAGGGTCGTGCAGATCGGGAAATGTGCCCCGCTGATTCGGCTGGTCACCCGTGGCGTTTACGTTAAGCGTGTTCAGCTCATACAGGCTGATGTCTCGGGCGTTTTTTGGAGAAACAACAATCGCATGGTCGCGCCGGCCACTTGATGTGTAGTAAATCCAGGTTGAGCTGTTGTTGATTCGGAATCTCGCGCTCAAACGGTAAGCGCCGGTCTTTTGAGCGTTCAGGCTCGTCCCATACTGACCGGAGCCTCCGCTCATGGGGTAAGCCTTATAATAGTGATTGTCGTTGGTGCCGACGACGTCTCCGCTCGGCGGACTAATCCCCTCTTCCGTGGCCAGACCATTGCCGTCCGTGTATGGCAAAGTCGCCAGGTCGCGGCGGTTCAAGTTCGTGTAAACCTGCACCGTGGCTGGATCGACGTTCGCCTGGTTAGGATTGAAAACGATGGTGAATGGAACCGCGTCACCGTTGATTTCGTCTACGAATACGTGCGACGTAGTGTAGTCGGCATTTACCCCGTTCACGGTCAGGGTCGCCGGCATGGTTAGGGTAAATGCGTTAGTCCCGGCCAAGGATTGGCTGTTGGTGGTACTGCTGCCGTTGTCGTTCCCGTAGATAAACGTGTTTTCGTGGCCGTCTGAATAGTTCAGCTGAATGTAATATTGAATGACCCCGGTATCGGACGGCGGAACCTGGAATGTCGCCTTGAAGAAGCTGTCATTGTTGCTTGTTGTGAATGACGACAACGATGCTGTCAGATAGGGCGCATTGCTGCTTTGTGCTTTGTAAAACACAGTTCCACCGTTGGCGGTTCCAGGGTTTCCGCTGCCTTGATACTGGTTGCCAACATAGATCGCGACAGTCGTGTTCGTGTTCGGACTGAGCGGAGCCCGCATCTGGTCTCCGCTATTCGGCACCGAATTCGTCGGGATATGCCAGGCGTTACCTAACGTCGCCCAACTGGAGACAGTACTGAAAAAGAGAACAACCAGAAATCCGAGACGTTGAAGTCGTGTCGCTATCATATTAAGGAATTAAGCTGACCTGCAGTTTGTAAAATCTCGCTTGGCCGACCGTCGGCGGAGAACCGGTATCTGCGCCGTTGTCGGTGTAAGTCCCCGGCGATCCGGTGCCGAAAGCTGCCGACCCAGCCGAGATCCATGTTCCTCCCGGAGTCGTTGCGTAGTAGATCTGATACTGGCGATTGCGAACTGTCGGGAAATTCAGAGTAACCGTGCTCGATGAACTGCGGATGATCGTTAGCTGACTTGCGGTTACGTCCGACACCTTCGGGTCGGATCCGAACACATATTCCTGGGCATTCGTCTTCCCATCACCATCCGGATCATCGCCCGGGCGTGACAGATCGCCCGCCTGCCCGCCGGTGTGCCCGAAGTATTGCTGCGTCCACCAATCCGGAATTCCGTCGCTGTCGCTGTCGTAGGTGAGCGCTGCGCCTGTCTCAAACCCGAGCGCGAAGTTCATGCTGCCGTTTCCTTGCAGTTCGACTTGCTGCGTCTGCGCCTGATTACGCATGGCGACGGTATCGAGAACTAACGCGTCGGCATCGTTAGCCGTAGCATTGAATGCAGCGCCCGAAAATCCGGAGCCGCCGAACCGCACATAAGCGCGAACCGTTCGTCCGTTGTTATTGTTGAACAGATCCACCTCTTGCGCGCTGCTGATCAGATTACCGAGATGAGTCTGCCCATTCATCAGCAGGTCCAGCAGATCAGGTGACAGTCCGAGCCGGACAAACAACTGCACAAAGCCGGTTGTCGTATAACTTGCCTGAACAGAACTCTTGTTAGGCGAAAGAGTAATCGTCTTCGAAATCTTACCGTCAGAGCTGGTCAACTTCCAGCCAATGCCGGAGGGCGCCGGCACGACCGTGTAGAGGTCGTTCACATAACCGAATGTGCCGTTGCCGGACGCATCGGTCTTGGCGAACCAGTCCTTGAATGCGGAGGTGCGGTAAGCGTTAACCGCGCCGTTGGTGAAGTTGCCGGCACCTTCTTCCTCGGTTTCGGATCCGGCGTAGCTGACCGAGTTCCCCACCACCTGTGAGACGTACCCGGTATCGAAATCGCGGAGCCAGGCGTGGGTCATGCGGCCGCCGATCCGCTCGAACAAGGCGAACACCCGATCGTTGTAAATCAGGTATTCGCTTTCGCCGTCGAGATCGATATCGCTCTGCTCTGCCACCGCGCTACCAGTGTAAGTGCCGCTATTGGCGGCCTGCGACCAGGTGTTTACCCGAGCATAAATTGCCGCTTTGCGGGTCTGAGCCTGAGCGATCTTCGCAAACCCGGCGAGCGTCTGATTGGAAGTATCGGGATTAATGTAGGCGCCAGTGCTGAACTTGCTCAGATCGGTGTTGGCTTGATTGTGGAACGCCGTTTCAAATTCTGAGGCGTGTAACGTTGCCCGGGCCAGTGCGAACAGACCATTCGTGGCGCTGGTCGGAACGATTCCGACAACTGAGTTCCAGCTCGAATTGACGATGCCACTGGTGCCGAGCAAGCCATACTGATGCGCGGCATCATTTGGCAGCCCAACCCCGATGCGGATGCTGAATACTTTGGTGCGGAGACTCTCCTCCAGCGCCGACCCGTTATACCAATTGTCGTAATTCTCCTCGTTGGCGTGATCGATGAAATCCTTGGACACGTTAGGCAGGGACAGGCTTGGGCCGCGATTCACCGTCCCCCACTGCGTGGCGGTGGCTCCATTTGAATTGAAGGGGACCTGGTTCCCCGCCACCTGGTCAGGTGTAACGATCTGTATCCAGGGATGGCTCGCCAGCCACCGGATATTGCGGTCGTAATTGTCGGCGTTCGTCTTGCTGCCGAAATCCTCCCATTGATTGACGAACGTAATGACCTGGTCCTGCTGAGTGTCCCGCGCCTTTCGGCTGAGCAATTGTCGAAGCAACGTCGGCAAACCATTGTCGTCATTGGCGAACAACTGCGTGTTCACGCCGTCATTCACCACAAATGTCTTAGTGTTGTTGATCTGGTTGATGCGGTAACCGTCGGTTCCCAGTGCCGAGTTCCGTCCAAACCACTTAAACACGTGCCGCATCTGATCGACGAACGTGTAACTGAATCCGGCATCGGTCGCTTTTTGTAACACCGCCGAATCCGACACTCGTTCGGGTGTCCAGAATACCGAAGTCGAAGGCGCGTGGCTGTAGATGTTGGCCAGGAAAGAGTTGGCGAGCGCGACGTTATCGATGTTGTACGGGCTGCTGAAGTAATTGAGAATGTGATCGGAGAAAGTGGACCCGAGCAGGTCGATCGTGCCGGCGCCGATGAGGTTGCCAATCCGCGTATTAAAGGCCGGTCCGTCTTTGAAGCTGTTAGGCGATCCGCTGCTGACCTTCGCCCATTGCATCGCCGAAGCCAGGATGGGAGTGACGTGCAATGCGAACGGCACTCCATAAGCCTCGTGCGCATCGAGCGGCCGGTAATAACCGGCACCGGCGCCATTGTTGATCAAACTTTGGGTGACATTGCCCGGCTGGATGGCCTGATTCCCGTGGATCACGCTCATCACTTTCACTCTTTTGCCGCGATCGTTGTCGGCGGTCAGGCCTATATATTCGCGTAATACGCTGTTGGCACCGGCGATGTTCGCCTGATCCTGCCAGTAGTCGGAGGCAAGGCCGTTTGTGCGAATGGTATCCCGAACATCGGAACGGCCGCCGATGTCACCCGCGCCTACTGGATTGTTCGTCGTGCCGTCCTTCGTTGTGAACACCTGATAGAGGAGTTTGGTGGCATCACCGTCCCAGCCGGCGTCCAGCAATGCCTGTCGGCTGATTGAAAACTCCACCGCATCAAGATCTGAATTGTAATAGGCCTTTTTGAAACCGTTGGCGGTGGTCTGATCACGGAACGTGACGCCGAACTGGGTAAGGCTCTGGCCGATCGCGGTGGAGTGCGACGCGCCGGGCGCCGGATTCCAAAGGTATACCCGCCCGTTGTCAGTCTGGTAGGAGGCAACGACTACCTGCCATTTCATTGAAGTCCCGGTGTCGACGTCGTCTGGCAGATTGTATTCGCCGACTCCTGCATTACCGAAATTGATGGCGACGTAGATGTCGAGATTGCCCTGCTCCGCGTAGGCAGTCAGGTCCTGCATATCAACGCGGAAATAGAAATTACCGTCGCCGCCCTGGCCCACGGCCCCGCCATCTCGCGCGTAGAACGCCACCATGTCCCGTGATGAATCAAAACCGTCGTAGGCATGGTAGACGTCACCCTGGTTGAAGTTCCCTCCATCGCCATCATACGGGTCGAGCGCGATCAGGTCGTTAGCCGTCCAATCGGTAAACTCGTGCCGGTTTGTTACTCCACCCACGGTAGTCGATGCGCCGATACCGATCGTCACCGAACCGGGCGGAGGAGGAGGCGCGTCCACTGACACTCGTGGATCAGTATTATTAATGAAGTGCTGCTGATTGGTAATCCCGTCGCCGCTGAGACTACCGTTCGGGCCGTTGTTGGTGTTGGTAATCACCTGACCGGTATGCAGGTTGTAATGGCCAACAAAACCATCGTCCCACGGATCGAGTCCATACTGCAGTTTCCAGCCATCCGGTAAACCATCACCAGTGGTGCTCTTCCGGCGCGGATCGGTCTCCAGCCAGATCACATCGAGTTTGTCGGCCCGAATATTTCCGGACGGTCGAAACGCCGCATTCAACTTCGTCTTATCCAATGCGGGCGACGTATTGGTCAGTCCGTTCGTCGGCTCGATAAACGTGTAGCAGAAGTCCGAATATTTGAACGTAACTGACTGCGAACCGGCAGCGGAGCCAGCGACCGTCACGCTTTTCCTAAAGTCATCGAGCGTCGCCACTACCACGAAATTGCCCTGATTGTCGGTTTGGTTTCGATCGATGATCGCTAGATCGACGATCCCATTGTGATTGCTGTCCTCGTTACCATCCGTGATTCCGTCACCGTCGGTGTCGGTATTGTTCGGATCCGTCTCGAGCCAGATCGCGTTCGGCGCGTGCGCCAGCACCCTCTGCGAATCGATTTTCGAACTGTTGTAGACGGTCGGCGGATGGCCGATGGCGTGGAGAATCCCGTTGGCATCGGGAACTCCGATGTCGACTCGCCCGTTGTGGATCGTCTTGTAAGTAGTAGTCGCGCCGTTAACCGTGACGCTGCTGGTGGAATCCTCCACGCCGTCCAGCAAAGCGTCACCATCGGTGTCCGGCTTGTTCGGATCCGTCACCGTGCCGGCAATCAGATCGGTTCGCGAATTGTTGAGATTATACGGCCACGGATCGTAGAAAGTGTAGTCCTGCCCGGAAGGGGCGCTGCCATTGTCGGTTGTATTGTAGATCGGCGGATCGAGATCAGGTTGGAAGTTAGGCACGCCATCGCCATTCGTGTCCGTAGTAATATTTGTGTCGCCAACGGCAGCGCCCCAGCCCAACTCGAGCCCGTCGGACAGCCCGTCTGCATCGGTGTCGGGGTTCAGCGGATCGGTCTTGCCGGAAATGGCCGAGATATGGACCTGGTCGTTAGTCCAGGTTTCAGAATTCGTGGTGGGTAACGCAATCGCAGTGGTCTCGATCGGCGCCGAGGTGGGCCCGTAGAGGCCGAGCCCGTCATCGTCGATATCACCGCTCTTCGGCCCGTCGTAAACGCCGTTCCCATTCGAATCGGTAAACGGTTCCCCGGCGTCGTGGACACCGTTGTTGTTGCTATCGGTAAACGGCTCGCCATTTATCACGATTTGCCGAAAAGCGACCTGCGCGTTGCGCGTGGATACGGAACTTCCAGTGGGAGCGGTAACGGTCGAAGCGAGCTGATACGTACCCTCGGCCGCATTGTTCCAGGTGAAGTTCCAGAACTTGCTGGAACCAGTCGTCGTCGGATTCGGCGTTGCTGATGTGCTCGGATTGAGAGTGATGTTGCCCGATCCGAGCGCAAAAGCGACGGCGACGCTGGTAGCGTTCAAATCCGTCTCAACCTGCACTGACACCGCCCGCTGAGCCGCTGTAGGCGTGGCCACGTCGGGCAGGTTAATGACATAAGGTTTCCCGTCCGAATCCACCTCGGGCGGCGTAACAATGACGTTGCGAATGACTGGAATCGGCCGCGCTTTGACCAACCGGAACGTCTCCAGTGTCGGATTACCCGGATTCGTATAGGTGACATCGATCGTGTGCAGGAAGTCAGGGATGTCGTTGTATAAGTTCGGAAGCCGGAATGCCAACTCGTGATAGTCGTTAGTCACGTCGTAGTTGATCATGTAGCTCGTGCGGCTCTGCGGCACCCCGTTGGCGGCAGATCCGGATTCACTGCTCGCCAGCTTGATCAAAAACCGGTCGATGAGCGATTGCAGCGTGGTGCCGTTAGCCAGCGATTTGCTGAACCACACTTTCATCACATAATTCGAATCCACCAGGTCACCGTCGTTTGATGGAAACGCGATGAACATCCGGGTGTTAGGACCGGCGGCGACCACGTTGCGAGTGAGTGTGGTGTAGTGACCGGCTCCGTCGGTACCGTTAAAATCCTTGTAGTCGGCCGAAGAAAGTTCGCGCAGCCGAACCTGAATCTGAGCATTGCCGGTAGCGGGAATATTCGCGTAATCGAACCGCCATTCCCGGGGATAGGGACTCGATACGGCTGGGTTCGCAGTGGCCTCGGTAGCCTTCACCCATGTGCCGGCGATGTTGTTATTCCAGAGACCATCACCATTCAAATCCTGGAACGGTTCGCCGGCGTCCCATGTTCCATTGCTGTTTACATCGGTGAACGGCTCGAACCCGATGCCGTTACCTCCCTGCGTATGAGTCTTGATGTCGTCGTTAGTAGCATCACTGTCGTCGATGTGGTACCAAACTTCGGTTACGCTGGCATCGGTCCGAACTACGACGCCGTAACGCGAACCGCCGATCGTGTCGCCCTCGGCCGGGAACTTGATCTCACCCTGCGGCGCCTGGGCGTCATAATAAAAGGGCTGAGTGAACGTATTGTAGATCGACGCTCGGAGCCCATTGCCCACGCCGGAATTGTCCCGTTTTAGGAAAGCGCGAGCGCGGAGAACGTGAAATCCCTCGGACAATCCATTCTGAGTGGCGCCATAATCATCGTGCGGATAGACGAGAGCCGTGGTGGCGTTGAAGTGCGGAATGTTGAACGTGGTCAGCATCTTCTTCTTTTGCGTAACCGCGGCGGCGTTCCCTGGAAATGTGCTGCTGACCGGAACCGGGTTTTGAGCAGTGCCGGTATTCGATTTGTAAATGGCGATCTTGTACTTAATCGCCGATCCCGGCTTGGCGATGGTCCCGCGCCACCAGTTGTTCCCGTCGGAACTGTTGTGCGAGTACATCATTTGAAAAGCCACTGTGGTGCCGATGCCGACTCCTCCAGCGCCTTCCGGGTTCGATCCGTCGGCCGTGTAATACACGAACATCCGGAAACCGGTGCCGACGGAGTTCGTTTTCGCCCAGAAGTCTAACGTGTTGCCGTTATCGCGGAATTGATTCGACGGAAGCCCACTGACGGTACCGGAAACCGGCCCCTCAACCTGGAGCGCCGGATCGTGGAAGACGAATGAAGCAACCGTGCCGCTCTGGTTGTCGAACGCCGAGTTGCCGTTCAGGTTCGAAGTCACAACAGCGGGCGGACTGGTTGTTGTGTTGTAGGTGTCCGCTCCGGCAGAACCAATGGTGTCATTTGGGCTGACCTTTGCCGCGAATTTTTCCGGGTACTCGCGCTCAACAAACATCGGCTGCTCGTAGCCGAGGAAGACGTCGGTGGACAATGCCGGCGGATGATCGCGTTTGTCTCCCGTGGTCGGGCCTAACGGGATCTGCGAGTTGATATCGACGCCTCCATCGAGTTCGAGCAGGATGTCTTCAGCCGAGCCATCGGCGCGGGCGACAAAGCTCAGATCGGACCCGCTAGTGACCCGCGGAATTGTGTAAGGGTATGAGTAGCTGCCCGGAACCGCTCCGACCACTCCATAGGGATTGAAGTTAGGATCTCCGTCGGGACCATCCTTCCGTGTATAGGTGAGGCTGCTCACCGCCTGCCCGCCTTGAAGGATCGTGATCGGTTTGCCGCCGCCCTGCGACCAAAGATCCGACTGCTCCGGATTCCGCCACGAGAAGACGTAGTATCCGCCCTTCGGCACAATCGTATTCGGATCGAGAAAACCAAGTCCGCCACCACCGTCCCCTACAGTCATGTAGAAACCGTTCATGCTGTCGCCGCTCGGCAACGTGCCGCTGGCGTACTGCCACAAATAAGCACCAGGCGGGAATGCGGTTCGGAGGCCACCGCGATTGCTTCCGAAGTTGTTGTTAATCCCGATTCCGTTGGCGTAATTGTCGTTTACCAAAACGAGCATTGTCACGCCATCGGTATCCGACATCGTCACGTTCTCGCGTTTGTCGACTCGCTCATAGGCTACCAAGTCGCCGTCGCTCCAGCGGCCAACCTGGTTCCCTCGCGCAAATTGGTTGTGGATGTAGAGGAGATTCGGCAAAAGCCCGTCGTTAAACTGCCCGAGGAAATTTGTGTTGGCGTGACGTGGAAACGCGCCGCCGCTCTGACTCAGGGTCTGAGATTGATGGTTGCCGTCGGTATAAACCGAGCCCAGTCCGGCACGGGTGAGGTAAAGCGCAAACTGCAGTTCACGGCGCGACGCATAATCGTTGTCATGGCTTTGCGCATACATGACGCCAAGACTGTCGCTAAAGCCGTAGCTGCCTGGTTGATCCAGACCCTGAAGACCAGTGGACGGATTGCCCAAAATCCCATTCATGTTGCTCTGGAGCGGATTGTTCACCAGGCGCATTCCGGCATTGAAGTAGTCGCCGTAAGCCGGCGGTTCGCCGAGATGTTCGCCGAACATCATCGCGTCGTCGCGCGGTGCCTCAGTATTGAAAACGGTGTCACGATGGTTGGCATCGGAGAAACCACGCGTGATGTTAAACTGCCGCTGCGCCTGACCCAGATATCCGTAATCGCTCGTGTCCTTGTCGACGCCGAACGTCGCGCCGAAGAAGTCATAGCGAACGTGCTTCACCGCATCGAGACGCAGCCCATCCGCTTTGGTGCGATCGATTAACCATCGGGCACTGCGATTCAGGAAATCCTGCACGTACTCCGAATAGGCATCAGGATGCGTGGCGATGTAGTTAACGGCCCAATCGTGGGCGCTAGCGAAGCCCGCCGGAAGCGGATTTGGGGCCAGGTTTAACAAACCCCCGAAACCCACGTAGTTTCCGTTAGCGTCAGAATAATAATACTCCGGATTGTTAGGCTGCCGGACGAATTTGATTTTAGGAAAGGTGGAACCCTCGCTAAGCCCGAAGTTTTCGTTCGTCGTTCCGGGCTCC
>JBJMXE010000147.1:0-8884 GCA_045809745.1 Chthoniobacterales bacterium
CGGCGAGCTCATCGGCGCAGTGATACACCCAATCGCAGGCAAAGGCGGGGCGTTGTTTGTGCCGGAGCTTATGAATGACGCTGACGGCACGGCCTGGCTGAAGAAACTGCAAACACAAAGCCTTCCTTTTCAGACTCGCTTTGCGATTCGGAATGGTAAAGCACTCATTCCCTTGAAAGCGGCGCGCGAACGGCCCCCAGTTGCGGACCAGGCGGCAAGTTCGTTGGCTGAGGTTCACTAGCATCCCGGTGACGATTTTCAAAAAAAAGAGCTGTCTGGCGCCGGTATCCGAAAGTCTGGCAGGTAATTGGCTGGTGGAAATTTACGGGAAGACCGATTGATCCGATGAGAATCGAGCAGATTCACCAATCCAGTTCGGCTTCGCGCCGGCGAACCAGCGCGCAAATCACCTGGGAGGATAGCGATCGGCCGCAACAGGAGATCTACTTTGAGATCGAAGGCCAGTTAGGCGACGCGCTCTCGATGGAGACCGATGCGTTTGTAACCGCGTCGGTGATGCCAGCGCTGTGGCACGGGGAAAAGCGAATCAAGATCGAAGGTGAATTATGTCCGGATCTTCGCGACGGACTGATCACCACCATGGCGGTTATTTCCGATTGGTATCAGCTGTCCCGACCGTTGGCCGTGCTGGAAGCGTCGCCGCGGAAGCACCCTGTCGCCCGCCCGACCGATCGAGCCGGTTTTTTTCTCACCGGTGGCATCGATTCATTGGCCACCTTAAGAATGAATCAGCTGAACTTCCCGACATCGCATCCGGGGGCATTCAAAGACGGGATCCTCATCTTTGGTTTGGAAATCGATAAAGCGGAAGACTTCGAACATGTCTCCAAGTGGCTCGGTGAACTGGCCGAGCACACTGGAATCAAGCTGGTTCCGGTTTACACGAACGAGCGTTTGCTGGAGCCCGATTGGAATTTCTGGATCGACGTTTTCGAAGGGGCGGTGTTGGCCGCAGCCGGTCACGCGCTGGGCGGACGCCTAACCAGTGCAACGATCGCGTCGAGTTTTGACATTCCGAACCTACATCGGCTGGCTTCGCATCCGATGCTTGATCCATTTTATTCCAGCCATCGGATGCGCATCCGCCATGATGGCGCGGCCTACTCCCGTTTCGAGAAAACGCGGATTCTGTCGGAATGGGATCTCGGTATGCAATATATCCGGGTGTGTAATGTCACCGAGAACTACCGGACCGATCAGCTGAATTGCGGCGAGTGTGAGAAATGCATTCGAACGATGCTTACGCTGCTGGCCCTCGGTGCACTGGGCAAAACCCGGGCATTCCCAAACAGAGAATTCACGGCCGATTTCATTAAGGAAAAAGCCAATCTTCACCGGAAGAATTTCCGGTTCTGGCCTGAGTTGGCCGCTCCCTTGGACCGGATCGGGCGCACGGATCTGGCGGATGCCGTTCGGTTCGTTTGCGCACGCTATCGAGGTGAAGTCGGCTGGAAGGGCGCGATGCGCCGATTTGATCGTGAGCGTCTCAATGGTGGAGTTGGAGCTTTGAAGCGGGCGATCTGGACCAATGGCGAAGCGTCCGACGAACCGGGCAGCAGCCCGCGCAGCGCAAGTTAGGCTCGGTGCAGCCGTAGTTGTGTTGCAGCCAGCGGCGCTTTTTCCCAACCGGAACTCTGTCGATCACTCATCATGATTGTTGACGCCGCAAACGGTGATGTCGGTTCGGACATTGGCTGCGATATTTGCATCGTGGGAGGTGGTACCGCGGGCCTTGTGCTTGCTCGCGAGTTTATCGGTCAGCCAGTGCGAATCTGTCTTCTGGAAAGCGGCGGAGTCGCTCCGGAACCGGCCACCCAGGATCTAACGGTGGGCGAAAATGTCGGTCAACCGTACTTCCCACTCAACACCGCCCGGCCGCGTGTGTTCGGAGGCTCCGGGACGCGGTGGGACATACCGATCGGACCAGATCGGTTGGGCGTGCGGATACGGCCACTCGACTCGATCGATTTCGAGAAGCGCGATTGGGTGCCGCACAGTGGCTGGCCGTTTGGCAGAGAACATCTGGAACCGTTTTACCGCCGTGCTCAAGCAGTGTGCCGGGTTGAACCGCCTACCTACAGCGTCGACGATTGGAAAGATGCACAACACCGTCCTGCGCTGCCGTTGACTGATCCGGATGTTCAGACGGTAATATACAAGTTTTCGCACAACAAAACGTTTACCGAGGTTTATCCTAACGAACTTCGAAACGCGGCGAATATTACCGTCTGTTTGCACTCAAATGTGCTCGAGATCGAGACCAACGGGACCGGTGATTGTGTCTCGCGTCTCCGGGTTGGAACTCTTGGAGGGAAAGAATTTTCGGTCCGGGCACACACCTACGTATTAGCGGCAGGCGGAATCGAAGTGCCGCGAATCCTATTACTGTCCAATCGCATTCACAACACCGGTCTCGGAAACCAAAATGATCTGGTTGGCCGTTTCTTCCAGGAACATCCGCATTTTTGGTCTGGAGTGTTTGTGCCTAACAAGCCGGACTTCTTCCAATCGACAGCTCTTTATAACGCAATTCATGCGGTGAACGGCGTCGCAATCGTCGGTAAGCTGGCTTTAACCGAATCAGCTTTACGCCGCGAAAAGTTGCTCAATCAGAATATCCAATTTGTCCTAACGGAGATTGTGGATCCGGCGAAGTTTCCGCTGGTGAGTGCGCCGGGCGTGCTGGCGTTAAAGAACCTGGTGTCAGGGGACAGCAACAATGGCGGCAAAGCTGAAACTATCGGGCGCCAGCTAACCACGGTCTTGAAAGACCTGGACGAGATCGGAGCGTCGGCCTGGCGGAAAATGCGTAGCCGGTTGTTCGGCGAGCCGAGAGTTGCCGCCGTTTATTTTGCCAACATGATGGAGCAGATCCCGGATCCCGACAGCCGTGTCACGCTTGGTTCGGAGCGGGATGCATTCGGCCAGAACCGGGTACAACTGAATTGGAGAATCGGCGCCGAGGATATGCGCAGCGCGATCCGTACCCAGCAGATCATTGGCGGCGCATTGGAAAAAGCCGGCCTCGGCCGCTTCTACCAACAGCTTCGGGAACCGGCTCCTCCGCCTAACACCGAGGGCGGCTATCACCACATGGGCACCACGCGGATGCACCTCGATCCGAAGCAGGGCGTGGTAGACCCGAACTGCCGGATTCACGGAATCGGCAATCTCTTTATCGCCGGGCCGTCCGTGTTTCCTACCGGTGGTTATGCTAATCCGGTATTAACGATTGTGGCATTAACCTTGCGCCTGGCGGATCACTTAAAGGCACACCTGCGCAGCAAATCTCAACCCTAGTGTAGGGCGGCGTATGACGACCGATTTGTACACCAACCGGATATCGGCAGTGAACCTTCTTAAACGACAATTGTTCAATGGATATGCGAGCCGACTGGAGATCAGGCCTGATGCCCCGGTTAGCTGTGTATTGTCTCCTGGCGGTGCTGTTCACGATGGTGTTCCTGAGTTATTCGATGCGGCATGGGAGATTGGCCATAGGACCCATCGACGATGACTGCATCTACATGGTGGACGGGCTTGAGCGAATCGATTTTCTGCACACCAGCCCCAAGGCATTTATAAACAATCTGCTGCATCATCCACCGCACAGCCCTTTCTCTACGGGGCTGGCGATTGTGGCCTTCACCGTCGCCGGACCCCATCAATGGGCTCCCTACGCCGTTAACGGAATTCTGGTAATCCTTCTCCTCCTGGCAATTGATTACCTAACGAGTGGGACTAGCCGCGCCGCACGGGTGGCGGCAATCGTGTTTGCGCTCACCTTCCCGTTTACCGCTACTCTTGTAACCGAATTTCGACCGGATTCCGCAGTCGGACTTGTTACTGCGTTCGGCCTTGTTCTGCTGCTCCGGACCGGCCCGTTAGCTGCCTCCCGTAATCAAGCCCTGTTCGTTGGCTTCCTGGCAGCGATGGCGCTGCTGATAAAGCCAAGCTTCGCTCCCTTCACCGCTATGTCTTTCGGCGTCGCCTGGCTGACCTCCGCATTACTTGTCCATAACGACGAGCTTCGTTCAAGCTCCGGGATCAAGAACTGGTTACGCCAAATCGGCTGGTATTCCTTGCCGTCCCTCGTTCTGGCTATGCCGTATTATCTGCTTTCGCCGGACATCCTGACCTACATATATAACCAGGCGTTCGGCCGGTACAAGGCGCAGTGGCTGATGAAGGATTCAGGTGTTCGCGGCATTCTTCGCTATTACTGGGACGGAGCGGGGGGGCAGATGATGCTTGGCAGGCATCAATATGTGGTGGTGCTTCTGGGTCTGGCGGCGGCTCTTTTGTCGTGGAAACGAGCGCGCAAGAATTTTCGGCTAGTCGCGGGCTACCTCGTTATTCTGGGAGTCAGTTACCTGGTGCCGACTATGACGCGCATGGAAAATCCATTCTTCGGTTCCAATGCGGACGCGCTGATCTTATTCGCAGGCGTGCTGCTTTTGATGGCACTATTCCAGCAAGCAGACACTCCGGGAAATTCAGCCCGAGTGCTACAGGGTACGGCATGGGCGGCAGTAGCATTAAGTTTGCTTGTGTTTCGATGGCCGGCGCCGGTGCAGTTTGACAAGGGGGGCGAATGGGCCCAAGCCGTTAATCGGCTCGGGCAGCAGATTTACCAGACGATCCGCGATTACCCCGCCAGCCGTAACGCCCGCGTTTTCTTCACCGCTCCCGGCCCAGTCGATGATATGCTGCTCCGTTATCACGCGCTGGTGGACGATCTGAAGTTCCGCTGTCCTAACCAGCATATGTCATCTGACCCCGAGGTCTTCCGCCGGGAGATCGATGCAGCCGATTTCGTTGTGGCTTCCGAACCGCAAAGCGGCCTTGCCTACGACGGGATGATTGCACCGAACGTCCAGGCCGACGCATTGCACATGGCAGAGCAAAACCCCGGCCTTACTGAATTGGCTCATTTTCCGGCCTTGAATGGGAAATCGTTTCATATCTTCGTCCGTCGCGATCTCGCGAGCACTCCGGCAGAGAAGAAAAAGGTACCTTTCGAGGACCCATGGTCTCCGCTGTATGCTCGTCAGTGATCTGATCGCTCCTAACGGCGCTCCGTAGGCTCTGCTCTAATGCATTTTTCCAGCGTAGTGACAGAATCAAGGAACGCGTCAGCGGCTGAAGATGGCGACCCATTGCTTTCGGTAGTGATTCCCTGTTTCAACGAGCAGGAATCGATTCCCGATTTACTGAATGATCTTCTGCCAAGGCTCGAAGCAGCTACCGACGGTTCATGGGAAGTGATTCTGGTGGACGACGGCAGTTTTGATGAAACACCATTGGTTATTCAGTCCGCGCATCGGGCAGATCCGCGGGTGCGCGGGGTGATCCTGAGCCGTAATTTCGGCCATCAATCAGCCATATTCGCCGGACTCGCTTACGCCTCCGGGAGCCATATCGGTGTGATGGATGCCGATTTGCAGGATCCGCCGGCTGTGCTGATCGAATGCCTGAACAAGGCGCGTAACGAGCAGCTCGATTTGGTTTACGCGGTTCGGAAACAGAGGCAGGGGAAGCGATTCCTCAAGTTCAGCTACTGGGCGTTTTATCGAATAATGCACGCGATGGCTGAATATTCCTGGCCCCTCGATGCGGGTGATTTTTCGGTTTTTAATCGGCGCGTGGCGCACTTGGTGATGCGCCTGCCGGAACACGTTCGCGTGCTGCGCGGTTTGAGATTCTGGGTCGGCCTCAAACAGGGATTCGTTAACTACGAGCGTCCGGAGCGCGTCAAAGGCGAATCCAAGTACAGCCTTTGGAAACTTTCGACGCTGGCCATGAACTCGTTAACCAGCTTCAGCAATATTCCATTGCGGCTGGCAAGTTTGGTCGGGCTGTCGATGTCTATGATTTCCGTTTTGGTTGGCCTACTCCTCTTGCTCAACCGCTTCTTTCCGAAATTCACTCTGTTCGGTTACTGGGTCGGAGCCAGTCCTGGCACGACCACTATCGTGATCGTGATGCTGGCCATTGGAAGCCTTCTCTTCCTCTGCCTGGGAATCCTCGGTGAATACCTCGGCATCGTCCTGAAAGAAGTGAAACGTCGTCCGGTGGCCATCGTGCAGCATCACGTAGGTATAGAAACGGCTTCCCTGAATACCAGTTTGGTCCTCGAAATACCTACGGAGGCTTCAACCCGATCGCTAATATGACACCGTTAATGGAATCGGCCCCGGCTGCGGCTAAAACTGGCCGGAATGACATTGTTTTTCTGTCTGACCCTCTTCCGCAGCCGGATCAACATAGTTATTTCGACCTGGTTAGCTTTGATCACTTTTGGGTAGCCCGCAGATTTGAAGTTTTGCGCAAGCTTGCGGGATCGATACTTAAGGAACAGCGGCGTTTTTGCGAGATCGGCTGTGGCAACGGAATTCTGCAGCGCCAACTCGAACTCGACGGCGTCGATGTCGATGGAATCGAGGTGTCGATGGAAGCGCTTCAGCATAATTATTCCCGCGACGGAACGCTTTATTGTTACGATATTTTTGAAAAACACCCGAGCCTTCGGGAGAAGTACGACGGAGTGCTGCTGTTCGACGTGCTCGAACACATCGTGGATGACGCCGCATTTTTGCGAGCGGCAACGTTTCATCTAAAGCCGGGCGGCCATGTCCTGATCAACGTGCCGGCGCGCCCGGAATTATTTTCTGCTTACGACCGGGCGGCTGGTCACAGGCGCCGGTACAACAAGAGGGCTTTGCTCCAGTTGATGAATAAGGCGGGCTTGCGAATGGTTAATTATACTTACTGGGGTCTGCCGCTGTATCCGGTTTTGGTCGCGCGAAAGATGATTCTTGGCACACTTTATCGCGGCCGGCGTTATACGGCAGGATTTCGGCCTGCAGGAGCCTGGGTTAACTCAATCATGCGGATCGTCTCCAGGCTGGAATATTTGCCCCAGCGGATATTGGGTATTTCGCTGCTGGGCGTGGCAGTAAAAGACTCCTCGAAGTGATCGTCAGCGCAGGCCGCGGTGTAGCCCTTTGCGAGACAGGAGATTACCCGTTGGAAGGGCCCCAATCGCAACGTGAGGCGGTATCTCGCAAACTACGGAAAAAAGTTTGGTAAAGTCCCGATTAGGACTCGACTTTTGACAATATTTCTGGCGTAATCTCCAACTCCGCCCGCCCAACCGTCCCACCCACCGGACTCGTGCGGATGATTTTATGATAATCACAGATAAAGCCTGTCAATTTACCTCGTGACTTTTCCTGAAAATATAAGATTCTCGCCAATGCAAGTTCCCCCTCGGACTGCCCTGTGCGCTTTTGCCGCTGCGCTTTTTCTCTGCGCCGCTGCCGCGCACGCTCAGATCCTTCAGAACGGTAGTTTCGAGAACGATTATGCCGGCTGGACCGCTAGCGGCCATCAAGGCATCGCAACTAACGATTCCACTCATCCGGCCACCGACGGCGCGAAGGTGGTGGTATTGAATCCGAACGACCAGAGCACGAACGCTCTCTTGGCCCAAACATTCCCAACCGTGCCGGGCCAGCGTTACGAGCTTTCGTTCGATTACGGGTGCGTCGGTCCGATCTCCGATCAACGCCTGGAGGTGCTGCTCGAGGGTAACGGCATTCTGGTCGATAACACCATCATCATTTCGGGTCCGTATCCGCAGCCATTCTATGTGCCGCAGCACATTACCTTTATCGCGAACAGTGTCAGCACGAAGCTGACGTTTCTCGACGCCTCCTATACCTACGTTTCCCTGGATTCGATGTTGGATAACGTCCAGGTCAATCCGGTTAGCGCGAACGCGCCGCTCATCACCACCCAGCCACAAAGCACCTACGCTCCGCAGGGCAATAACGCAGTCTTCAGCGTGACCGCGTCCGGCGCTACGTCTTACCAGTGGCAGTTCGACGGGGTCAATATTTCCGGCGCCAATTCCAGCACTTACACGGTGACGAACGCGGATTTGTCAAAGGCCGGTAACTACAGCGTCATTGTTACCAACGCGACGACATCGGTGAGCAGTTCGGCCGCAACTCTGACCGTCGTTCCTGCCGGCATCCTGCTCAACGGCAGTTTCGAATACGGCTCGGCCGGGTGGACCTACAGCGGCAGTAACGTTTCAACTTCTACTAACACCGGCTACGGCGTGACCGATGGCGCGAATCTGTCCCATTTCAACTGGGGTCAACAACCGGCGACCGGCAACGTGTTTCAGACGTTTAATACCATTCCCGGCGAAACCTATGTGGTCGATTTCGACCTCGGTGCCTTCTCGCTGGTTAATCACGACGAACAACGGTGCCGGGTCAGCGTGACTGACGGGTCGAACGCGACGCTGGTGACTCACGATTTTTCGGTATTTGCGCCTGCCAACGGCGGCAGTTACAGCCCGCAGGAGATCAGTTTTGTGGCTACTGGTTCTACCGCGACGCTAACCTTCCTGGACATCTCCCCCACAACTACCAACGTCGATCTGCTGCTCGACAACGTTCGCGTGCGTTTGCAAAACGCCCCGCTAATAACGAGTCAACCGGCGAACGAGACGGTAGTGGTGGGCGATCCGGTGTCATTCAGTGTGACTGCGGTTGGCCAGGCGCCGCTCCACTATCAGTGGCGGTTTAACAACGGCGGATCGTGGATTCCGGTTGGCGGCGATTCGAGCACGTTCACGATTCCTTCAGCTCAAACCTCCGATCAGGGGCTGTATGATGTGATCGTCACGAACGGCGCCGGCAATATAACGAGCAGCTCCGCAAGTCTAACGGTGTTCGTGCCGGGGGTATTCGCGAACGGTAGTTTCGAATCAGATTACGCCGCCTGGACTGCTACCGGTAACCAGTCCGTGGTAGCTGCGGGCAACGGATTTACTGTGACGGACGGA
>JBJMXE010000148.1:0-57955 GCA_045809745.1 Chthoniobacterales bacterium
AAACAATTTACCTACAAGAATATAAAACGATATCTAGAAATCTACGAGTGTGATTGTGACGTTTATCTGGTTTTCAATGGCACGGCCGCGAACGCGCTCGCACTCGCCCAGCTCTGCCAGCCGTTCCACAGCGTTATTTGTCACAGGCTCGCTCACATCCAGACTGATGAATGCGGAGCGCCGGAGTTTTTCAGCGGCGGTTCGAAGTTGCTTCCACTGGACGGTGATGCCGGCAAAATTTCATTGCCGGGCGCGGCAGCTGTTCTGGCTGAACAACACGGAGTCCATTCCCACAAACCGCGCGTAATCAGTCTCACCCAGGGAACGGAGTTGGGCACGGTCTACTCGCCGTCGGAGGTTTCCGCAGTGGCTGAATTCGCGCGGCAAAACGATCTCTTGACCCACATGGATGGGGCGAGGTTTGCGAACGCGATCGCTCATTCCAAGTGCCGACCGTCAGACCTGACCTGGAAGGCAGGCGTAGACGTGCTCTGTTTTGGGGGTACCAAGAACGGCATCGGCTCGGGCGAGCTGGTTGTGTTCTTCAAACCGGAACTGGCGCGGGATTTTGATTACCGGCTGAAGCAGGCCGGGCAACTTGGCTCCAAGATGCGGTTCCTGGCCGGGCAATGGCTGGGCCTGTTGCAGAACGATGTGTGGCTCCGAAACGCCAGCCATGCCAACGAATCGGCTCAGTTGCTTTGCGATGGTCTCGTTAGGGAAGCTGATCTCCAACCGCTGTTGCCGGTTCAATGCAACGCAGTTTTCCTGCGGCTCCCGCCGAAACTGGCGAGTACGATTGCCGACCGGGGATGGAACTTCTACAAATTTATCGAACCGGATGTTTACCGGTTTATGTGCTCCTGGGCGACAACGGACGATGCCGTTAATGAGTTCGTTAGGGAAATTGCCGATTTAACTGCGGCTGCGTAGTTGCGCCTTCGCACGGTCGCCATTATATCTCCGGATGCGGCTGCCCATGGGAGTGGCTTTGGTTGCCACCGTCGCATTCTTTGGATGCCGGACTGCTCATGATGTGGCGGTCAGTTCCTATCGCCTGGCCACATCGCCAATCAATCTCGTTAGGCATCATCCGGCTGAACCGGCGAACACCGTCACCAGTGCGCCGAGCACGACCGCAGCAGCGCCGGAAGTAACAGCAAGCCAACCCCTATCCTCAACTCCTCGTCCGGCACCCAGCATACGGCCGCGGCCCATCCCGACAGCAGCCGAGCCGACAAAATCGGCGATTAAGAATGTAGACCCGCGCCCGTCGGCGCCGCCACCCACTTCGTCTCTGGATTTTCCCACTGCCAAGCCGGTCGAGGGTAAACCCGGCTACGTGTACAGCCCATTCGACCCAGGCAAATACGTCGATGTGAGCGGCTACGCGCCGGGAAGCAAGGTGAAGGATCCGTACTCGGGAAAAATTTTTCTGGTTCCATAACAGACTTTGGCCGGTTCATCCCAAAACGGCAGAAAACGCGACATCCGGTTGCGTTTACGGAATTCGAGTGAATTATCCCTCAAATTCCCCAGCATTCCCTCTGCTTCATACGGTTCGGGTTTTGCTTCCCCGTTTAAAAGTTTTACGAAAACTTTCTTGCCAGTTTTCACGTTTTTTGCGCATAAGTCTTGCTCTACTCACATTATGACCCGGTCTCAACCCTCTGCGTCGTATTCATCCTCTACGGCGTTCCCCAAACTGCTCGCGGTTGCCGCCGCCGCGGCTTTCGCTTTTTCAGGCGCTCCGAAAGCCAATGCCTATGCCTACGAAGATGGCTCGCCCCACTGGGGTCCCGGCACTGTCACGTTTGTGCTTTCCCTCGGTGGTGGTCGTACCCTGAGCGATGGGAGCAGCTCATTTGATGCGGCCGCGGTGGCCGCTTTGGCGACATGGAACCAGTACATGGGGTCGCTCCAGCTGAACATTGTCACGAACGATGGCTCGCCGTTGAGCCAAGGGGATGGCGTCAACTCGGTAGGTTTCTCTAGCTCCTTCTTCGGACATTCGTTCGGCTCGAATACTCTTGGCATCACCGGTTACTCCTGGAGCACTGGCGGTCGACTGACCGAAGCCAACACTTTGCTGAATAATCGATGGACCTGGGATTCCTATCGCGGGCCGTTGCGAAGTGCGACGGATATTCGCCGCGTGTTGATTCACGAGATTGGACACGCACTGGGCTTGGATCATCCGGATGATCATGGGCAGCATGTGGCCGCCGTGATGAATGCATTCATCAGCAACACCGACACTGCGGTGACCGATGACATCGACGGCATACAATCGATTTACGGTGCTAGAAGCGGCGGCGGCTCAACTCCGACGCCTACTCCGACCCCGCGGCCAAGCGCCACTCCAACTCCGACTCCGCGACCAACCGTCACTCCGAGTCCGACTCCGAATACCACGCCGACCCCAGCAGCCCGGGTGGCGATGATTTCGGCAGCGCCCACCGTCGTACGGGTTGGCGACACCGCAACTTTCACGGTGACGCTCTCGAGCGCGAACAGCTCGCCGGTTGTGGTTAATTACATGGTCGGCGGCACCGCCAGGAGCAATCTCTACACATTGTCCGGAACCCCGGGTCACGTGACGATTCCAGCGGGATCTACTTCAGCGAATTTCTCCCTAACTCCCACATCACGACCGCGCCGCGCCAGGACGGCCACAATGTTCCTGCTAAGCGGAAGTGGATACAGCGTGGCGTCGCCAAGAAGCGCATCCGTTACACTCTCAAGATAACAACTTACCTTCATTCAACCTCCCTATGAGAAAGTCTAATTACCTCCTCTGGATCGCCGGTCTTGTGGCCGGAGCAACTTCATTGTCCGCTACCACAGTTATTCCTCCAAGCTTTGATCAACTGGTGAATCAGGCGGAGCAGATATTTCGCGGAACGGTGACTAAAGTTACCTCGGATTGGATTGGCGAAGGCGCCGAGCGTCATATCGTTAGCTTCATCACCTTCAAGGTGAAAGATTCAATCAAGGGGTCTCCGGGCGACAGCTACACCATTCGCACCTTTGGCGGCACCGTTGATGGCGAAACAATGGCTATCGCCGATGGGCCGGTCTTCCATGTCGGAGACGAGGACTTCCTGTTCGTTGAGAACAATGGAACTCAGGTAGTGCCACTCGTCGGTATCATGTATGGCCGATTCCACGTCCGCAAAGACAACACCGGCCAGGAGTCGATTACGACCAACGAAGATCGGCCGCTGCGGGATGTCGCCGCACTCGATCGGCCGGGGACGGAGTCTGCTAGTGCGCCAGTGCTCTCGCCCGCTGCATTCAAAGCGGCGATCCAGGCGAAACTACAGGGCGGACAGTCGGATTCAAACCAGTCGCGGAACTGATCCGAATTTGGCCGACAACGGTCGAGCCGATTACGGATTCTGACCGTCTCGCGTGCGATTGCGGGACTGTTCAGTGACGTCGCGCGCGCGATCCAGTGAACGCTTCATCCAATTATGTTCGGATGGTTCGCGGTGAACAGGGGCGGCTGGAGCCGGGGATGCGGCAGGCCGCTCCACTGCAGATGGGCTGTTTGCCACCTGATTAGGGCTGTCCTTCTTCTGCAATACGAACAAACCGCCTAAACCTCCGAGGACGAGAACAGCGATAAGGGTGCGCATGGTGCTTAATGGCAGCAGCTGCTGAGCCAGCCCGCCGTTGCTGCCCTGGCGATGCCGGTGTTAATTGCCTCGTGAAGATGGCCTCGGCACAAACGCTGATCACCAGCTTGGCGGCGCTGGTATTGATCGCCAGCCATTCCTCCGCCCAAACCTATGAAGGCCGGGAACTTGTCCGGGCCGAGCTCGTCGCCGACACCTCCGCCGTCACTCCCGGTAAACCATTCACGGTCGGCTTGCTTCTGCACATGGTGCCGGGTTGGCACACCTACTGGAAGTTTCCCGGGGACGCTGGGATCCCTACAGAAATTAAATGGAACCTGCCGGCTGGCTGGAAAGCTGGCGAGATCCAATGGCCGATCCCGCTGAAACTGGAGGAGCCTGGCGATATTCAGATTTACGGCTATCACGACGACGTCCTGCTAATGCAGGAGCTCACGCCGCCTGCATCTCTAAATGGCTCCACGGTGCAGTTAACCGCCGACGCCAGCTGGCTCGTGTGCGAGAAAATCTGCATTCCGGGAAACACCACCGTCCACCTGAACTTGCCAGTGGGATCGGCGGCAGCCGCCAACCGGGAAATATTCTCCCGATTCCGTAAGCTCCTGCCGCAGGCGTGGCCGGGCAAAGGATCTACGGCTAACTGGACCCGAGCGGGTGCGGGTGCCCGACTTGTAATTGAGGGTGCCGGCTTCGGGAGGAATGGATTCGTGGATTTCTATCCGGCTCCGCCTCCGAACGTCGTAGTCGGCCATCCGGTGGTCGAAAGCCGGGACGATAAGCGGATTAGCATCCGAATTCCCTTCGACTCTGCTGACAAGGGTGTCGCATCAGTTAGCGGCGTGTTCGTGTTTGGAAGCAGCCCGGGTGCGCCTGACCGCAGCGGCTGGGCCGTGCCGATAAACGGGATTACGGCGGGTCCGTCGACGAGGCCCGCGGCGCAACAGGGACTGAGCACATTGTTGTTCTTTGGATTTCTGGGCGGACTGATTCTGAACCTGATGCCGTGTGTTCTGCCTGTGATTTCTCTGAAGATTTTCGGATTCGTTAGGCAAGCTGGCCAAAGCCGCTCGAAAATCCTCAGAAGCGGTCTCGCTTTCGCTGCTGGAATCTTCGCCTGGTTCATTGCCCTTGGCGTGCTGCTGGTCGCATTAAAATCGGCAGGGCACCAGATCACCTGGGCGTTCCAATTCACGAATCCCTACTTCGTGTTCGGGATGAGCATTCTGGTTCTGGTGTTCGCGCTAAACATGTTTGGCGTGTTCGAAGTCTCGTTACCGCAGCGGGCAACCCGCGGGATGGTCGGTCTAACCGATCGAGAGGGCGAGGCAGGTTCGTTCATTCAGGGGGTGTTTGCCACACTCCTGGCCACTCCGTGCACCGCGCCTTATCTGGGAACCGCCCTCGGCTTCGCGTTCGCTCAGTCCGGCGTGGTGATCATGGCGATGTTTCTGTCCATCGCCGCCGGAATGGCATTTCCATACGTGTTGCTTGCAGCTGAACCTGCGTGGTTACGGTTTCTGCCGAAACCGGGCGCGTGGATGAATCACGTCAAGCAGGTGATGGGATTTTTGCTGCTGGCAACGCTGCTGTTTCTCCTCTACGTGATCGGCGCGCAGCGTGGCCTGGACGGGTTGATCTGGGCTTCCGCGTTTCTCCTTGTCGTGAGCGTCGCCTGCTGGATCAAAGGTGTTTTCCTGGTTCCGACTGCTTCGCTGCAATCTCGCAGTATCGCTGTGGCAGTGATTCTGACGATGTTGCTGGGCGGTGGCGCCTACTTCATTGGACAGAAATTTCGAACATCGACTGCCAGTCAGGTTGCTACGACCGAACCGGGAGGTTGGCAGCCATTTTCTGCCTCCTTGCTGCAATCCGAGCTTCAGCAGGGCCATCCCGTTTTCGTCGATTTCACCGCTGCCTGGTGCCTTAATTGCAAATTCAACGAAGCGCGCGTCCTGGAGAATGCCGTCATTCGCGACGCTTTTCGGCAGCATGGCGTCACCAAGCTGAAGGCGGATTGGACGAATGGGGACCCCGTGATTACAAAAATATTGCAACAATTCGGACGGGTAGGTGTCCCATTTTATGTGCTGTATCCGGGCAACTCGGCGGAACCCGTTGTTTTGCCAGAGTTGCTCACCAAAGACCTTGTTCTCGAGAAACTGGAAGGCGTTTCGCGCCGAGTGGCTTCTCAATAATATCATGACAAAAACAATACTGATCGCTGTTAGTTCGTTAGCCGCACTTACCCTGTTTGCCGCCGATTCTCCGCCGGTTGGCAGTAACGCCCCGCAGTTCTCGTTGCCGGATGTTAAAGGAAAAACGCAGGGGCTGGCGGACTTCAAAGGCAAGTACGTGGTGTTGGAGTGGTTTAACCCGGAATGCCCATTTGTGAAGAAGCACTACGGCAGCGGCAACATGCAGAAGCTTCAGCAGGATTTTACCGGCAAGGGTGTGGTTTGGCTGACGATTGATTCCAGCGCTCCCGGCACGGAAGGTAACGTGACCGCCGAGCAGGCCGGTGCCATCGTGAACTCATGGAAGACGCACCAGACCGCATTTCTACTGGATCCAGACGGTAAAGTCGGCCGCGCATATGGCGCTAAGAACACGCCGCACATGTTTGTGGTTAATCCGGAAGGAAAAGTTGTCTACGAGGGCGCGATCGACAGCAAGGCAACTCCGAATCCGGCAGACATCGCCAACTCCACAAACTACGTAAAGGTCGCGCTGGAGGAATCGATGGCGGGCAAGCCGGTGTCGCATCCGAACACCAAACCATACGGTTGCTCGGTCAAATACCAGTAGAACTGACTGATTCGACCGCACTGAATCGTCCACACTATTTGCCGTGCGGATTTCGCTGAACGACTAGGTTCGTTTCGCGGATAGCCGAGACAGCATTCGCAGGATTGGCATCGGCGTCAGCCTGACTACGGCCATTGCCATCTTCATGATTGCCCCCGGAATTATCAGCGGCTTGTCGTCTTCCAAACCCTCGAGTGCCAGACGCGCCACGCGAGTCGCCGACACATGCACGAATTCCGGCGTGGGTTGGCGTTGGCTGCCTTGGCGATAGGCAATATCCGTGAATTCGGTGTTCACCGGACCAGGACATAGCGCGGTAACGGTGATCCCGGTATGGCGGAGTTCGGCGCGCAGGGCTTCGCTGAAGGCGGTCACGTAGGCTTTGCTGGCAGCGTAAACGGCGAAACCGGCGATCGGCAGGAAGCCGGCGCACGAGCTCACGTTCAGAATCGCTCCGTTTCGACCCGCCAGCATTTGAGGAAGTAGGGCCCGGGTCAGTACGGTCAGTGCATTGACGTTTACCAGCACGATTTGCTGAAGTTTGTGTGGGTCGGCACTCGCGACCGGACCGATGTCCCCCAAGCCGGCATTGTTAATCAAAACATTGATTGGAATCCGTTCTGCCTCCAGCCAACTCGTTAGGAGGGCGAGTTCATTTGGATCGGACAGATCGACCGGTCGACTTCGGATGTCGAGTTTCGGATGTTCAGCTCGAAGTTCCGCCTCTAATTCCTTCAGTCGGCCGGCGCGACGCGCGACAAGAATCAGTTGGTGAGCGCGAGATGCGAGCTGTCGTGCAATTTCTCTCCCGATGCCGGCTGAAGCTCCGGTAACGAGAGCGCAGCATCGATCGAGTGTCACTTGCCGGTGATACTCGCTAGTTCAGCGCCGGTTAAGGGCCGCCAATGACCGCGTGGCAGATCGCCTAGCCGTAGCTTGCCGATTCGGAGCCGGATCAGATGTTTCACTCGGTAGCCCAGCGCTTCGAACATTCGCCGAATCTGCCGATTGATACCTTGCCTCAGCACCAGGCGAAGGCACGTCGGAGTCACAACGCGGAGGCTAAGTATTCGGGCGCGTTCGCCATCGAGCATAATGCCGCGCAACATCTTATCAGTAAGCGAAACGTCCCACGCCTTGTCCAGAGTGACTTCGTATTCCTTGTCCACCTTGAAGCGGGGATGAGTGACCCGCTGCGCCAGGTCGCCTTCATTTGTCAGCACCAGCAGACCTTCGGTCTGAGCATCTAATCGCCCGACGTGAAACAGGTTCCGGAATTTGCTTGGGAGAAGATCGAACACGGTGTCGCGCGCATGTGCATCCTTACGTGTGGATACGAAGCCGGCCGGCTTGTGAAGAACGATGGTTACGGGGTTTTCAGCGTGAACAAGCCGGCCGTTAACCTTGACATGGTCTCGCGGGCCAGGTTGCGCGCTGAAATCGGTGCAAACCTGCCCGTTAATTGTGACGCTGCCGGATGCGATCAGGTCGTCGCAGCGGCGCCGCGAGCCTAAACCGGCTGCGGCAAGGAACCGGTTGAGGCGCACAGGAAAATTTCAAAGAAGAGGCTAGCAATTCGGCCACGCGAATTACCAAGTGCCCCCTCGGCTAAACGTCGGGCTTGGTCTTCGGAAGACCAAGCACTTTGCTGCTTTCCTTCCACTGACCGCGTTTTTTGAGCAGTTCGACCCGCTCGAAACGCTTCAGGACGTTACGTTTTGCGGCGATGGTACTTGCGCCTTTGAGGCTACGATGTTGCGACATAGGGAACCCTTTCTCGAAATGAGTCGGGACCTTACCTCCGTCGCAGGCTTTTTCAACCCCATCCGCGAACAGGCCAAGGACTATAGCTGGTTACTCAAAACGACGTGCCCCCCGGACGCCGTCACTTGGTGGAAGATATGGAACTGTTGGGTCAGCCGTTTTTGCCAGTACGGCACCCGACCCTGTTCCACGATCAGGAACACGGTGCCGGGAGAGCTCCATTTATCCATCAGCTCATGCTCGGTGACGACGATCTCGCTTGGCCGAATACCCGGAAACGAGTCATCCATCGAAGGCGGATTCACGATGGAGAATTTGCGGTTGAGGTACATGACCAGGCTGCTGCCGCTATGAAGCGCGCCTTCGAATACGACGTCGCTGTCTGCATCCAGCCGCGTATTCAAAAACCGCGCTGCTTCGGCGAGCGAGAAATAGGGCGCAGTCTGAGCGACGCCATCGATCATTCCGAGGCCGGCTGGTATCATGGCTACGGCAAGCGCAACAGCAGCGAGCTTGGGCCGCTCATTCCAGCTAAAGTAAGCGCTGACCAACGCCGACAACACGAGTGCGACACCAACCACGCAGGCCACGGGCCAGAGCAGCTCCCACGTGTTCGGCGGAATGCTTTGAATCGCTCGCCACGCGGACGATCCGGCATCGCTGTCGATTGGCGGACTTTCCGATTGGAGGGTGCGAAGAAAGCACCAGGCGCCGATGCTGAGCGCGGCTCCGCAGGCGCATACGATGCCCGCCGCCACCAATTTCAAATTGCGGGGCGTTCGATCCCAGATCGTGGCAGCGGCGAGAGCAAATGCGCACCACATGTTCATCGAATAGTAATCCTGGCGCTGGCCAATCAGGATTAGCGGAACGAATCCGACCGCCATCCAGCAGAATGGTACGGCGTCCGCAAAATCAAATTCTCGCGGCCGAATTACTCTTCTCCAGGAAAACAAAACGGCCGGCAGGATCACGCACAGCCACGGAAACCACCACGCGAAATGAAGCAGGAGGAACTGTAGTCGCGGCACATCGTCGTCATCGCCAACCACTCGACTGGCCCAGTCATAACGAACCAGTCGTCCGAACAGCCCCGGAAACCGGTGCTCAATCCAAAGATACCACGGCAGTACGATCACTCCGAAGAGCAAAAAGTAAGACCAATGGAGCAGGGGACGGTAGCGGATGCGCGCTTCGCGGAGGAATACCGCCAGCAACAGGAGGGCCGCACCCGGATACAGCAGGCCCAGAATGCTCTTCGTTAGGCAAGCCAGTGCCGCGCAAATCCACCAACCGGTAAACCAGACCGTACGATATCGTCTTCTCTGGTACCCGCTGATCGCACAAAAGAACGCGCCGGTCACAAACGCACTAAAAAGCGGCTCCGGCATGATGATCCGGTCTAACAGAAATGTGCCCACCGAGCATAAGTAGATCAGTCCTGCGATGAACCCGTGCCAATAGTTCCGCAGCCGTTCACCGATTAGAAAAGTGAGCACAGCAGTGACGACGACGGCCAACGCGACTGGCAGCCGCGCCGCCGTGATCGTGACCCCAAATACTTTGTACGAAATTGCAATCGCCCAATAAAGTAGTGGCGGTTTTTGCAACCGCGGAATTCCCACATTGGTAGGCACAAGCCAATTGCCGGTCTCGATCATTTCTTTGCCGGCGCCCGCGTATTGGCCATCTGTCTCACTGTAGAGATCACCCCATCCGGCGGTGCCGATGTGCAGAATCACGGCAAGCAGGATCAGAGAAAAGAGAAGGGCGTGGCGGATCGGCGGCGGATTGATGGCCGGAGCGTCCATCATCGCCTCTTCAATTCTTAAGGTTTGAGTTGCCGCTACCATCTTGTCTAGGCCGGATTGAGAGAGGCGGAATCGGGAGCGCCATCCCGGTACTTTTCCCAATCTGCCGGGAGACGTAATAGCTTGCCTCCTGGCATTTGAATCAAGGCCAACATTTGCCGGCAATCGGCAACGAGCGTGTTGTCGTTGGGCCGGATGATTCGGAATGTGCACCAAAACCGGACCCGTTCGACGCGGCCGAGCCAGCCTTCAATCGACAAGCGATCTCCGAGAGCAGCGGGGCGGCGGTAGTCGATCTCTGTCCTGACCACGACCGGGTATCTCTGCTCCCTCGACATATCAACCAGCGGCAGGCCGAGTTCTTCGGCCAATTGGGTGCGGGCGATTTCAACGAATCGCAGGTAGGCGATATTGTGAACCACACCTCCGCAGTCGGTATCGAAAAACATGACCTGCACCGCCGTCTGGATGTGAGGCCTGGTCAGGTCCATGGGCGGGAAAATAACATACGAGCGAACCGCATCATGCCCATGGAGCCGTGATCGAGGTCAATGACCAACCGTGATCACACCTCACAAAGAACGTTCGCCATTCAGGATTGTGGAAATTGCAGCGATAACTTCAACGGCTGTTACTGCTTTCATGCACCGGAAATCGATTGGGCATTTCCGCAGAAAACAGGGACTGCATTCCACGTGGTGCCGAATCACAATATGATTGCTGCCTAACGGGCCGGTGAGTTGCGGTTCGGTCGAACCAAAAACGGCAACGGTCGGTACTCCGAGCAGGGCCGCAAGATGCATTGTTCCGGTGTCATTGGTCAGGACCAGGCGACATGTTCGGAGTTCGTCGATCAATTCCTGAAGTGTGGTTTTTCCAATTCGATTTACGCAGCGATCGCTCAGCGCGCTCGCGATCTGAGCGCCCACGGCCGCGTCGCCCTCGCGCCCGAACAGAACCCATTCCACCGGGTGCTGTCCGGCAATTGCGCTGGCGACTTCAGCAAATCTTTCCGGCAACCATCGTTTCGCAGGGCCATATTCTGCGCCCGGGCACAGACCTACTCGGTGGAGCCCGCCGCCGGTAATTCGGTTCTCCTCCGCACTACTGTTCCGACTCGTGCGAACAGGTTGGCCCGGATCGATCTCGCTGACGTTCGCGCCCAATTCGTGAGCGATCCGCAAATATCTTCTTGATTGGTGCTCCGGCGGACGCGGTTGGCCGCGCTCCTTTATGACCTGATTCAGGAGCCATGAACGATTGTGGCCCCGGTAGCCGACTCGCCGCTGAATCCCAGCCAACCAAACCTCAAGCGCGGTGCGCAATGAGTTTGGAAACAAAACTGCCGCATCGAACGGTCCCGCACGCCGAATGGCGCCGACGGCGCTGACCATCGAAGAAGTATTTGCAGTGATCACTTCGTCAACCTCCTCAATCAGGCGCCACATCGGGGATAGGTTCGGCGAGGTAAGGATCGTGACTCGTGCATCGGGCCGCCCGCGTTTGATCGCTCGCACTGCCGGCACGCTCATGACGGCGTCCCCGAGCCAGTTACTCGAGCGAATGAGAATTCGAAAAGGCTTTAGCTGATCTTCAGACATCGGCGGCGGCAGATAAACTCCACGTTTGTATCTGCGGAGCAAGAAGTTGGGCTTCGGGATTTTCCAGCGAGCGTGGACCCAAAACCAGTCCTCGGGTCCGGCCCGAATTTGCTGTTCAAGAGCTCGGTTAACGCCGGCGGTTAGGCTTTCGAGTGATGCCTCCGGCGAATCGAATCGTTCGGTAAACACCATTCGCCAGCGAGCGATTCCCTCGGTGTAAACCGCAGCGGCCAGCACGGCGGCACCGGTCCGTTTCGCAAGTAATGCAGGCAGTGGAGAACTGGAGGCGAGTTTGCAAAAAAATGGTGTCCACAATCCGTGATCGCCGGCGTGTTGATCGGACAGGATACCCACGCCTCCGCCGGAACGCAGCAGATCGATCACCGGTTTGAACCCTTCTCTCCGGTCGAACAACTCCAAACCCGTTCTACTGCGCGTCTTCCGCACGTGCGCATCGATCCACCGGTTTCCCAGTCGCTGGTAAATGCTCGAGCTGCGGATCGCCGGAAAACATTTTGGCATCAATTGGGAAAATAATTCCCAGTTCGAGAGATGACTCAGAATAAGAACTACCGGAACACCGGCCCGGAATTCGCGGCCCATGGCATCGCTGTTTTGGATGTCGACACGCTGCGCAATTGTTTCCGGCGACATGGTGGCGACTTTTACCGAACTGAGGAGATTGGCACCAAGTCTTCCAAAATTTTGGCGGACGAGCCGACGAATTTCAGCGTCAGATTTTGTATCGGCAAAGGCGACTTTTGCATTGCCGAAAGCCAGGGTTCGGTACGCGGGCGCGAGCACCCAGGCGCACAGCCCGATGAACTCACCCATCCGGAAAACGAACGGCAAAGGCAGGGCTGCGATCAGCGCGGAGCTTGCCCGATAGAGCAGGTAAGCGGCAAAATCGCGCATTAAGACAGGTGTGAAACCATAGACTAACCCGGATCAGCGTAAATTTGCCTGCGTTGTGCTTCAATGAATATAAACTACTGCCACTGGACATGATCGAACTGCGCGATTTTCGTTTTCTCGTTAGGCACGATAGCCGCTTAAGATTCACCTCAGATGGACAAAGACTCGAAAGACCTCTGGATTGGCCTCAATAAAGCCGCCCGCGGTGCGCTTGCCGGCCGTGATTATGCCGACGGTTCTGTCGCCGAGCGGGTTGCCCGCGGCGGCATTGCCGCGGCCGAACTGCTGGAGTTAAATCGCGCTTCCGCAGATACCCAGAAGATTTGGATCCCGGGCGTGGAGATTTTTCACCGGCCGGTCCATCCGCAGAGACACCGCGGCATTTTTGGGGAATTCGCCCGGCAGGAGGAGGGGATCACGGCGAAGATCGGTTTGTGGCCGAAACAATGGGCCGCAGCCCGGATGTACGCGCATTCGGCAAAGGGCTTCCATGTCCATCCCCCCAGTATTCCGGGCCAGACGGCCGCCGCCGATTGGCATCGGAAAATCTTCATCGATGAACCGAACAATTATCAGCTTCGCCGGTACGACTCAGAGCAATGGGACGTCATGTTCTTTGTGCAGGGGCGGGTTGAAATGATTCTGCGGGATTTGCGGGACGGCCTTCACTCGCGAATGATGCGCTTCTATATAGATGGCGATAATCATCGAAGTGCCAGCAACGTTGGCGTCGTAATTCCTCCCGGCGTCGCGCACGCCTTACGAGTGGAGGGATCGGAGGATGCCATCATGGTCTATGGGACCAGCACTGCGTTCCATCCGGAGTTCGAGGGTCGCATTGCCAGCGACGTGGAAACGGCTGATTTGCCGGAGTCCTGGCACGATTTCTTGACCGGCGAATAGCGGCCAAGCGCCTGGTCACTGCGTTGGCGGAGCGTCCGGCAGCGAGCCGGCACCACCAGCCCTGTTCCTGACTTCCGATTACTAAGTCGTTTCGGCGATCACAGACCGCCGCTACAGTTCTGCCGTGAAAAGAATGTTCGATCCGGCTCAACCCGAGCTGATGGATCGTCCTCAGCCGGTGTCAGCCGAACTTCAACGCGATCTCCACAATCTCTGTCAACTCAACCGCTTCTTCGGCAGTCACCGGCTCGTTAGGTATTTTCTAAAGCGCTGGCTTTCCCCTGGAGATACGCTGCGAATAGTTGATCTGGCCACGGGCTCAGGAGACATCCCGCGTCTCATTGTCGATCACGCGCGTTCGGTGAATGCCACGGTCTTCGTTGATGCGGTGGACCAAAACCCGGCAACGCTTCAGATCGCCCAACAGTTAAGCGGCGACTATCCGGAGATATCATTCCGGCAGGGCGACATCCGCGAATGGGGCGAGGCCGGATCGTACGACATCGTCCTCTGTTCGCTCGCCCTGCATCATTTTAGCGAAGACGACGCAATTCGCCTGCTGCGCCGCTCCCGGGAACTACCACGACGTCACGTGCTTGTGGCCGATCTGCGCCGCGGCTACCTCGCTTCCATCGGGGTGTTTCTGCTGACGGCTACGGTTTTTCGAGAACCGATGACCCGCATCGACGGCCGCCTTTCAGCAGCTCGAGCATTTTCGTTCAACGAACTTCGGTCGCTAGCGGAACGAGCTGGCTGGATGACGTTTCGTCATCGGCGATTTCGTTTTGCACGCCAGGCGATCTGGCTGGATCAGCCGGGTTCCGGTTGACCGGGCATCGGCGCAGTCCAGCGAAAAACTGGGGAATCCAGCAGGAATTGGTTGATCTCTCGCCGGCTCCACGAAAGGAATATCTAAATGTCGTTAACGACCGGGCGTGCGAACCTTCTGATCGCTGTAGTTATCGCAGTAGCCGTTGTGGCGTATGCCGGTTACGTCAGGGCAAAGTGGAGAGGCTTTCGAGGAGAACGCGGCATTGGTTCCTCCGCTACCGACAGGAGTTCCGCGCCTGATGTTGTGTCCGGGCGCGCTGAATTCAAATCCAGAGTGCCGGACTGGGTACCGTTGTACCCCGGCACCATGCCGGAGGCAATCAGTTCGTCGCAAGCAGGCATCGAACATTATTTCGATGTTCAGATGCATACGCGCGATCATTGCCACAAGGTTGCTTCCTGGTACGAGGAGGCATTCAAGCGAACCGGTTACGAGACTTACGCCCAATTTGAGTACGAGGATCCAGCCTGCACATCTACGTTGCGGGCAAACGGGCCCGGTTTTCACCGCTCAATTGGGGTGAGCGCCAGTGGAGGTGTTGAAGACGTTTTGATTTCCGTGCACACGGTCGAACGTGAAGTGAGTAGCGGCGCGGAGCCGTCGATTCCGAAATGGGTGCCGATGTATCCGACGGCTGATCGTCCGAAACACTTGGACGCGAGGATTGAAGGGAACGGAGAATTTCATCTCCAGTTCAGCTTCACCAGCGGTGATAATCCGGCGAAGGTTTACGCCTGGTTCCAAACTGAGCTGAAGAAACTCGGACTCGCAGCAACGTTCGAAACGGCCCCGCGTTCGGCTGGACGCTTTGAGTCCCGCTCTGCTGATCGTAAGCGCGTGTTCAATATCCATAACTATCCCGAAGCGGAGAATAACGCGTTTGTTGTTGAGATTACCGAAAGCCGATGATGACGCCGCCGTCCGCAAACACTCGGACCTGCATCGACACGTCTACTTTCTCCTGTCGCGCGGAATCGTTGCCTGAGCGATGATCGGCGCGCATGAAGATCGTCACCAAAAGCTCGCATGTCCCTCCGCCGAAGGGGAAGCGCGTGCTGGTGCCCACGATGGGCGCATTGCATCGGGCGCATCGCGAACTGATGCGCGTTGCGCGGGAGCAAGCCGGCATCGAAGGGGAGGTGGCGGTCAGCATCTTCGTGAACCCGCTGCAGTTTGAACCTGGCGCCGATTTCGAACGGTATCCGCGACCAGAGAAGGAGGACGAAGAATTTTGCCGGGGCGCGGGGGTCGATCTGCTTTTTAGGCCGCCACCAGATGAAATGTATGCGTCAGATCGTTCGGTATTCGTGGAGGAGACCGCATTGGCAAACTCGCTGGAAGGAAAATCCAGACCCGGCCACTTTCGAGGCGTTTGCACAGTAGTGGCGAAGCTTTTCAATATTCTGCAGCCTAACGTCGCTGTTTTTGGCGAGAAAGATTTTCAGCAGCTGGCAATTGTTCGACGCATGGTGCGCGATCTGAACTTTGCCGTGAACGTTGTTTCAGTTGAGACGGTACGCGAGCCGGACGGCCTCGCATTCAGTTCTCGAAACAAATATCTGAGCGCCGAAGAGCGGAGTCAGGCCCCGGTGCTTCACGCCGGTCTAACCGAAGCTGCAAAGCTGGTGCGAGCCGGTGAAACGTCAGTTAATCGCATTATTGCTGCGGTCCGGAGCACCATCGAAGTGGCTCCGCTGGCCAGGATTGACTATATCGAAATGATTGACGCCCAGACGTTGCAACCGCTGGAGGTGGTTAGGCAAAACTCAAGGCTGGTCTTAGCCGTTTTCTTCGGGAAAACCCGTCTCATCGATAACATTCATCTTTCGTGAAGGAGTACGATTTTGTCGTTATCGGGAGCGGCATCGCGGGGTTGAGTTTTGCCTTGAAGGCGGCGCGACATGGCTCGGTCGCGGTCGTCACGAAGCGCAGGGGTTCAGATAGCAACACCGCATGGGCACAGGGCGGCGTCGCTTGTGTGACCAGCGATGAGGATTCCTTCGAATTGCACGTGCGCGACACGATGGATGCCGGAGCGGGATTGTGCGACGAAGACGTCGTCCGGACCATGGTTACCGAAGGGCCGGCGCGCATTCAGGAATTGATTAATCTTGGACTGCAGTTCGACGAACGGGAAGTTTCGGGTCACCGCGAATTGGATCTCGGAAAAGAAGGTGGTCATTCGAAGCGGCGCGTTCTTCATGTTCAGGACGTTACCGGCAAGGAAATCGAGAACGTTCTGCTTCGCGAGCTCGGGCGTCAGCCGCACGTTGATCTACTGGAGAATCACATGGCGGTGGATCTGATCACCGCCGGTAAACTCGGATTTGCGACCGAGGACCGTTGCCTCGGCGCCTACGTGTTGGATGAAAAGACCGCCGAGGTGCAAACCGTTAGGTGCGATCGTGTCGTGCTGGCGACTGGCGGATGCGGAAAGGTTTATTTGTACACCACCAATCCGTCGATCGCGACGGGGGACGGCGTCGCCATTGCCTGGCGTGCCGGGGCCGTGATCGCGAATATGGAATTCGTCCAGTTTCATCCGACCTGCCTCTTCCATCCGGAGGCGCGTTCTTTCCTCATTTCGGAAGCGGTACGCGGAGAAGGCGGGGTACTACGCGATCACCGAGGAGAGGATTTCATGAAGCGGTATGATGCGCGAGGATCGCTTGCACCGCGCGATATTGTGGCCCGCGCGATCGACGCCGAGATCAAACGATCAGGCGCAAAGTGTGTGTTTCTCGATATCACGCAGAAATCGGGGGAATTCCTGCATGAACGATTCCCCAACATCTATGACACCTGCCTGCGATTCGGAATTGACATGTCCAAGCAGTCAATTCCGGTGGTGCCGGCTGCTCACTACCAGTGTGGCGGAATAAAGACGGATGTTAACGGCGCCACAAATCTACCCGGCCTTTACGCCATTGGAGAAGTGGCCTGCACCGGGTTGCATGGAGCCAACCGCTTGGCCAGCAATTCGCTACTGGAGGGAGTGGTCACGGCGCATCGGGCTGCTGAAACGGCTGTGAAGTTGCAACCACTCGGCAAGACCTCCCGCAGAATCGCAGTGCCGGAATGGCAGACCGGCAACGTGCAGAACCTCGACGAGTTGGTCGTGATTTATCACAACTGGGACGAGATTCGCCATCTGATGTGGGATTATGTTGGTATCGTCCGGACCGACAAGCGGCTCCAGCGGGCCAGCGCACGGCTGCGCAATTTGCAGCGCGAAATCCACGACTTTTATTGGAATTTCAAGGTATCCGTGGACCTGCTGGAACTGCGAAACCTGGCTACGGTGGCGGCGTTGATCGTCGATTCCGCTCTGCTGCGGAAAGAGAGCCGGGGGCTCCATTTTACGCTCGATTACCCTCAGCGGAATGACCGCGAATTTGGCCGGGATACCCTGCTAAGCCGGGGCTGACTGGAATAGTTGCTGCTTCATTCTAATCATAAGCCCCGCCGGCACTGGTTTTTCCACAGGAGAAAAGCCCTTGCCTGAGGGCCTGTAATCGGATAAAAAGAGCAATTCCGGGCTGGGCAATGAGGCAGGTTTTCCCACTTCTGTTAATCACGTTTATCGGTACCGGTGTCGTTGCCGGTCAGTCGGGCTCGCCCTACGAGAGCAGTGCGGACTTTGCCCGCTATGCCATGAAATTGCGGGAGCAGGCCATGATGAAAATCAACAGCGACCCGCAGGTCCTGGTGCCTACCACCTCGAAGCCCACAACCCCGCGGTTTCCCTGGAAATCGAACATTGTAACGACCGTTTTCTGGGTAGGTGAGCAGGCTGGCGGCAATAATCCGGTGCCGAACTTTAAAAGCTCCTGGGATGCGAACTGGACCGGCAGCTATGGCGGCTTCGATAACCCTGAGCCCGTCGCACGTCGAAACTACATCCCGGTCGCATTCACCCCGCGGCAAAATCCATTCTATTGCGCTCTTCCCTACAATGATGTCACCCACGGCCAGACAAAGCCCGAGGCGCCGCTGGTAATCCCGTGGTTCAAACAGGAATACGCCAGACGCGGCGGGCAGCCGGGCCAATCCGTTTGCCGGGACCGCTGGCTGGCCATTCGCAAAGGCAATCGTACTTGTTATGCGCAATGGGAAGATTGTGGCCCCTTCCGCACCGACCATTACCAATACGTTTTTCAGAACGAGAAACCGAAACCAAATCTAAATGGCGGCGCCGGTCTGGATGTTTCACCCGCTGTGCGTGACTACCTCGGCCTTCAGCCCACCGATGTTACCGATTGGCAATTTGTAGAGGTGAATGACGTGCCGCCGGGGCCGTGGCGCACCTACGGCGATAACAACCATTTCGTGGTCGCGAAGCGGCAAACCGAGCAGAAGCTCGTCCAGAGTTCGCAACCGAAAAAGAAGTAGACGGCGGCCGCCTAACGGGATTTGGAATCGACGGTCTGGAGACCGCCGCGACAAAAACGGCAGCCGCGCCAGTGGTTTTTCGACTGGCCCCTGATCACACTAAATGGGTGAACCACGCCAAGCGGGCTCACGGGGGATCGCCACTCCGGCCCCGAGACGCGTGGCTAACGGAGTCGGAGCGTTAGGCTATCCATCTTCTTTTGCAGGTCATTTGATCGCTGAAGTTGCGGTTCGAATTCCCGACGCCGGGTAGTGCAGAACGCCGCCAGTGGTTCAAATGCGACACGGATCTCGCGGTAAAAGAGTTCCACCGCGTGCTTCAGCTGTTGCTCAATCAATGCCGTGACGTCTTTACATTTCGACTCCATTTGTGCCGTATAAAGCCGCAGGATTTTTCTGCGCTGGCGGAACACAACTACACTGCCGGTCAGGGCGGCAGAGGCTGCCAAGATACCAGTCACGTCAGCGACTGCGGCGCTGCTCATCGCGGCGATGAGAGCTACCAACCCGCTGGCCGCGGCGACTCCGGCCGGAACTCGCAAACGACTCGAGGTTTCGGCAAACAATTGGGCCAGCCGTTCTTCGACGGATTTGCCGGACACGCGCTCGATCAAAGCCAGGTGTACTGATTGAAGAAGTTCCCGGCGTTGCTGCGCGAAATCATGAAGGCTTCGCGGAGCCTGCGATCTCAGGTCAGTGGCCAGGAGCGTATCGATCGTGTCGTTCAACTGCGGCCAGACGCCTCGCAGATCCACTTCAAGCATTTGCACGGCATGTTCCACTTCCGGCTGGATTCGCTGGCGCAGCTTCATCTCCAGTTCCATTTGGAACTCGCGCTGCCAATCGGAACGGCTCCACAGCAGTTTCCAGGTCCGCCAAAACGAAAGTTTTGATCGCAGTAGCTCGTATCCTTCGTCAATTGAGCTGCGACAAACCTTCTCCACGTCCCGCAGCAACCCCGATATTTGGCGGGAGGTCTGTTCTTCGCGGCCGTCCAAAAACTGACCAATTCGGGTGAGGCGTTTCTCATCTCGATTAATCAGTTCGATGGAGTCAGCCAATTCCTTGCGAACCTCGCCCAGCACAATTTGTCCGGTCTGATTGGCGGTTCGAAACTTGAGCAGGGCGGCACTCGCTTCAGAGACAATCAGATTGATCTGCTCCTCCAGTGCAGCGAAGTGGCTCTCGCTCCAAAGCTGATCTTTGTTCAGCGCGTTTGTTCGGGACAACAATGCTTTCCGGGCGGAGACAGGATAGATCGGGACGCTGATGCCTAACCGTTCTATGCCGCTTTCGTGGAGGTGACGCCTGATCACTTCCACTTCTTTGGGTTCGCGGAGATCGGCCTGTTGCAAAACGAAGACGACGTTCTTCAGCCATTTCTTCTGGACGAATTTCAGAAAATCCCAGGCCGATTGGGTCCATGGATTCACCACCGAAAAGACAAACAAAATCAGATCAGCCTGCGGCACGAAGTCTTCGGTGATCGTTTGATGCTCAGCGATCATCGTGTTCGTGCCGGGAGTATCGACGATATTGAAGTCCCGGAGGAACTCGATCGGGAGATGTCGCTCCAGCAGGCGAGGCGACAGCTCAACCGTTTTTTCCTCGGCGCCGTATCGATAGATGCAAATACGATCGGTCGCGGGTAGCACATCCGCGCGCGCGATCTCCTGGCCGAACAAGGCATTGATCAGCGATGACTTGCCTGCTTTCACCTCGCCGACGACGACGAACAGAAGCGGTTCCCTTATATTCGTTAGGAGACCCTGTAAACTATCAAGCACGGCCGGCGGCCGGCGCAGCTCGGCGGCGAACTTCAGGAGTTCCCCCAGTGCCGCTTCGACTTCACCGCGAAGCTGCAAGTAATGATCGGCGATCATGCCGCTGGTTTGTGCTGCCTAACCAGCGGGACTGGGAACCGGAGATGCCGGCTTCGAAGCTGGCCGATTTGCAGGAGATGCATTCTGCCCGTGGGCCGGCGAAACAGCCGGTGTTTCCGGCTTCGCCATCGC
Organism: Chthoniobacterales bacterium; assembly: GCA_045809745.1. Classification (GTDB taxonomy): domain Bacteria; phylum Verrucomicrobiota; class Verrucomicrobiia; order Chthoniobacterales; family UBA10450; genus DATFCK01. The sequence goes on from JBJMXE010000148.1 coordinate 20,680, forward strand.
GATCAATTCGGAAACGGTGACAAACTTAAATCCTTTCGCCTCAAGCTGGTTCAGGGTTTGCGGCATGGCTTCAATCGTCCCGGGATGAATGTCATGCGAAAGGACAATTGATCCGGGACGGGTCTCTTTCAGAATTCGGTTCGTCACGACCGCCGGACCGGGTCGTTTCCAGTCAAGCGGATCCACATCCCAGAGAATGATCTGATAGCCGAACTCATCGTGAATCCAATGTTTTTGACGGGCGGTGATTGCGCCGTACGGCGGCCGCATCAGGGTAGGCCGTTTTCCGGTGGCTTGTTTGATCGCATCGTCGGTCTGCCGCAATTGTTTGCGGACGCTCTCGTCTGACATCTTGGCCAGATCCGGATGCGACCAGCTGTGGTTGCCGATCTCGTGACCTTCTCGGGCCGCGCGGGCTACGATGTCTGGATGTTCGGCCGCGTTTTGGCCGATCACAAAAAACGTCGCCTTGATGTGATGCTGGGCGAGTAAATCGAGCAGCTTGGGAGTTAGTTTTTCCTGCGGGCCATCGTCGAAGGTCATTGCGATATACGGTCCATCAACGCGTATGAAATTATAGCTACTATGGTAAATCGGTGGCGAATTGCCGACCGTGGGGGGCGCGGAGGCGGCTGGTGAATCTGCTTGCGGTGCGTTTTGCCCCCGCACTGACAAGGATCCGGCAGCAATTATCAGGAGCAACGCCGATGACCGGCGTAAAACGAAGCGCATAAGAGAGGTGATGCGCTGTATTTAGCAGAGGCATTCGGTTCCGCAACCTGCTGAAAATGTCTGATTCGACGTCACACGAATGCGCATCGCCTGAATCCGCTTGGCAGTCATCTTGCTGCGGACAATTGCGACCGCCGTTGGCCGTTCGCCGGTCAGGAGCTGAAACGAGGGAGTGCAACTGGGTTGTTAAGGATTTTGCAATGAGGATATTGCTCGTAGAAGACCACGAGGAGAGTCGAAATAATCTCCATCGGTTGATCGAACGACGCGGACACCAGATCGTAAGTGTTGGCAGCGCCGAGGAGGCGAAACTCGCCTTGGACAAGGGCAGCTTCCCTTTTCTCATCCTGGATTGGATGCTTCCGGGCCAAAGCGGCATCGATCTCTGCCGCGAACTTCGCACCCGGCCGAAGGGAGACGAACTTTTCATCCTGCTGGTTACCGCACGCGCCGACACTGAGGACCTCGAGCAGGCATTGGCGGCCGGCGCCAACGATTATCTCACCAAACCCTTGGACATCGCGCTGCTCAACGTCCGGCTTTCCGTCGCTGAACGTCAGATCCGTGAGCTTGCCGAACGAAATCATGCTCGCGCTGCCCTCCAGGAATCCGCCAAGACGATGGCGAACATCCTCGAGAACACCACCGATGGGTTCTTTGCGGTCGATGAAAACTGGAAGTTCACCTATGCCAACGCGCAAGCCGAAGTGCTTCTGGCTCGTGGCCGTGACGAATTAATCGGCAAAGTATTGTGGGAAGAATTTCCTCAGCTGAAAGACTCACCGTTCGAAGAAAATTACCGTCGCGTTCTGACCGAGCTGGCATCCATCGATTTCCAGGCTAGCGATCCAGCCGGAAAAATCTGGTTCGAAATGCGCGCCTATCCCAGTAACGGAGGAGTGTCGGTTTTCTTCCGTGACGTCACCGAGCGAAAGCGAATTGAGGAAGAACGCCTGACCACCAGTAAGCTGGAATCGTTAGGCACTCTGGCCGGTGGAATCGCGCACGACCTGAATAATATCCTGACCGTGATCTCGGGAAATATTGGTCTGGCTCAGATCGAAGCGCCGACCGATGCCGGCACGCTGTTGTCGTTCTTATCGAAAGCGGGCCAGGCGGCGCAACACGCCGCTCATCTGTCCAGTCAGCTTCTGACTTTCTCCAAAGGGGGTGCGCCACTCAAGCGAGTTTGCCTGATTTCGCAGGTGCTCGCACAGGCCGCCGAATTTTCGCTCTACGGATCGAATCTCCGGGCTGACATCGACATTTCTCCCGAGCTATGGAAGGCGGAAGTAGACCCGGGCCAGATCGAACAGGTGGTAAATGCGTTGATGCTGAACGCGCGCGAAGCAATGCCGCACGGAGGGACGGTTCATCTTTCGGCGCGAAACGTCGATCTGACTGAACCATCTCCGACGTTGTCGGCTGGCCGCTACATCAAAACAACGATCTCGGATCGTGGATCCGGAGTGCCGGACGATTTGGCGACGAAAATCTTCGACCCGTATTTTACGACCAAACCAATGGGAAGCGGCCTCGGTCTTTCCATCAGCTATTCGATTGTAAAAAAGCACGGAGGTTTACTGCATCTGGAAAGTTCCTCAACTGAAGGCGCAATATTCACGTTCTTCCTCCCGGCCGTGGATGTGGAGGTCTCGGCAATGGAGCCCGCGCCGGCTGCTCCGGCTCGCCGCACCCCTGAACAACGGGTTTTGGTGATGGACGACGAGGCGGCCATTCGTGAGTTAACGTCACAGCTGCTGAGCACGCTCGGCTACGAAGTCACGGCCGTGCCAGATGGGTTAGAGGCGGTGAAAACTTACGAGCGCGCGCTCCGGCGCGGCGAAAATTTCCAGGCAGTGATTCTTGATGCTACCATCCGCGGTGGAATGGGTGGTTTGGCGACCATCGAACGGCTGCGCAGTCTGGACCCGCAAGTCACAGCCATCATCTGCAGCGGTTATTCGGACCAGGCCGCGCTGTCTCAATTTTTCAATTACGGATTCCGCGGCGCCTTGCCGAAGCCATTCACCAGACGCGAACTGGCGGAGGCATTGCAGCGCGCGTTCGAGACAAACCAGCCTGCTTGAACGGCAGCGCAGCCCGGATGGGCCAACTCTAGCGGCGGTCTATGACTGCCGAGGCCAGCCGTTAGGCTGGACCGCCTTCGCCGGGCCTAACCCTTCCGGGCTTTTTCCAATTCGGCGATGAACGCTTCCGGTCCACCCTCGAAGTATCCATCATAACGCCAGACCTTTTGTCCCGCGCCATTCAGCACCACGATGGTCGGAAATCCTTGCACACCATATTCCTGCGCCAGTTGCTGATTCTGTTTTCGCACGTCGGTGCTTTGCTCCTTTTCCCTTGGAAAGTCGACCTCGACCAAAACCAGGTTCTTGCTGGCGTATTCCTTGAAGGCCGGCTTGGAAAAAATGTCTTTATCCTGCCGTATGCACCAGCCGCACCAATCTGAGCCGGTGAAATCAAGGAACACCAGCTTGTTGCTGGCCTTGGCCTGATCCTGCGCCTTCTTCAGGTTCGTTTCCCAGCTGGCATCGGCCCGAACCGTTGCCGGCAGGCAAAATGACAGACTGAGAAGGAGAGCCAGGGCAAGTAGATGGTGTTTCACATCGACACTTTCCTGCAAAGCAGGAAGCCGCGCAAGCCCACACCCTGTCCGCGCCAGCTCAGCGCGGCGCAACGAACCTGAAGCCTTTGAACGGGTTTGGTCTAACGAATGTGGCCGGAGACCAGCTTCGTCATCTCAAACATGCTGACCTGGCTCTTGCCGTTGAATACGGGCTTGAGCGAATCGTCAGCATTGATCTGAGTTCTCTTTTTCTTGTCCTGAAGTCCGTTCTTCTTGATGTAATCCCAAAGCTTTTTGGTTAGCTCCGAACGAGGGAGTGGCTTCGAACCGACGATCGCGGAAAGCTTTTCGTCTGGTTGAACTGGTTTCATGAATGCGGCGTTCGGCTTGCGTTTGGAAGGAGTCTTGGTCGTTTTCGGCATATTGGCTGATTAATCGCTGAGTGGAAGCAGGGCAATATTAATTTTTCACCGTGCGAAAACTTTTTTTTAGTCGGTCCGTAGCACAACAACTGCCGCCACATCATCGGGTAGGGGATCGGCTCCGTCCGCGGGGGCACTTAACTGTAGAACCTTCTTCAGAATAGTTTCAGCGTTCGGCTCCGACAGATGAATCGATTCGCCCAATTGTTGAGGCGTAAGTCTCTGCCGCCGATGTTTGTCCGGAGCACCGAAAAGGCCGTCTGTATAAAGGAGGAACGATTGGCCTTTACCGAGTTCTACCGCGGTCTCGACGAATTGGGGAAACTCCACCAGCCCCAACGGCGGGGAGGCCGAGGCGATGAGTTCCACCTGGCCATTGCCGCGCGCTACCACCAGCGGGGGATGTCCTGCGCCCACGATACTGGCGCGCCCAGTATCCGGATCCAGGGCAACGCACATCGCGGTCATGAACGAGCGGCCACCGAAAATTCCCCGAAAATCGTTATTCACCGCTTGCATGATTTCAGTTGGTGCATCGTCTTCAACTGTGCCGTAATGAAAGAGCAGCTTGGTTAACGTCGTGATCAACGCGGCAGAGGCGCCATGGCCCGTGGCGTCGGCAATCCAGAAGAGCATCCGGCCATCTTTCATGGGCACCCAGCCGTAAATATCACCGCCGACTTCGATGACTGGGCGAAACACGGCGGCGATATCCCAACCGTCCAGAATCGGGGGCTTTTGGGGAATCAGTGACTGCTGGGTCAGGCGTGCCGCGGCCAGGTCCCGCTCTAAATTGTGGCGCCAGGCTTCCAACTCTTCGTTCTGGGTCCGAAGCTGATCGCGCATCAATCGCAGCCGCACGTGGGTCTCGATTCGCGCCCGCAGCACGGTCGTGTTGATGGGCTTGGTCACGAAGTCATCGGCTCCCGCTTCCAGACAGAGAACCTCGCTCTGCTCGTCGCTGTGACCGGTTAACATGATGACCGGGATTTGAGCGATGGTCCGATTCTTGTCAGCCCGTAATCGGCGGACCAACTCCGCTCCGTCCAAATCCGGCATCTCCAGGTCGAGCAGGATCAAACCGGGTGGACGGGCATGAAGGTTCTGCCACGCGGCAATGCCGTCCTCGCTGCTGCGGCAGCCGTAGCCCGCTGAGGTCAGTGTGCGAACGAGCATCTTCCGCGTCAGCGGATCGTCATCGACAATTAGAATTTCTCCATCGGCTTTTTGCGGCATTGCCTTTTATTCGCAAACAACGGTTCAACCCACTGTATCGGTGCATCGTTTTTGCGACAACGCTGTTGTTGTAATGCCTCGTCGGGCGCGCCATTTAACGATTGGCAACGAATGAGAAGCTCGCTACCTTCGTCGAACGTGGTTATGAAATTCGCGCTATCGCTGGCTTTGCTAAGTCTTTTCGTTTTATCGGCTTGTGAAACAGATGAGCCGCCGCCGCGCGTTCGGCATCGAGTGTCCAGCTACCCACAGGAACCTCAGGCGGCCCCCCAGTATCCGCCGGAACAGCAGCCATTCAATCCTAACGGGCCGGTTCAGTCCGATAACGCCGCTGCCCGTGAAGAGGCTCCGGCTCCTCCGCCAACCGCGGCGCCAACCAAAGTTGCCAAAGGTGATTTTCCATACGGCATTCCGGTCCCCGGTAAGAAAAACCTCGTCGAGAGCCCATTCTCACCCGGCAAGTACGTAGACGTCGAAGGTTTCGCCCCTGGGACCGAAGTGAAGGATCCGTATACCGGAAAAATCTTTCTCGTTCCTTAGCGAATTCGCAGGAGTATCCGTACACCTCGTCCGAGGAAAGCTGGACAACGGCACCTTATGTTGGATGCTGTTCGGCGCTTGAAGATGCGGTGTATATCGATGTCCGGCGCCCGCGCGTTAGCGAAGATTTACTTATGGAGCTAAGGGCAAAACGAGGACCGCGGATCGATACCGAAATCACCGTGCCGGGCGACAAAAGCATTTCGCACCGGGCAGCCATTATCGCTGCATTGTCGAACGGCGTTTGCACGCTGCGCGGATTTCTCCCGAGCGAAGACTGCATGCACACGATCAACGCGCTGCGGGCGCTTGGGATCCAGATCGATCAACCCAACCCGGAAGAATTGATTGTGCACGGCAAGAAGCGTGTCCTCACGGCGCCGACCGCCGACATTGACTGCGGTAACTCCGGCACCACGATGCGTTTGATGGCCGGTTTGTTGGCCGGCCAACCTTTCGAAAGCCGGCTGGTAGCTGATGCATCTCTCTCTCGACGACCGATGGACCGGATCGTGACGCCGCTCCGGAAAATGGGAGCGAGCATTACCACGGAAGGCCCGGAAGGCACTCCTCCACTCCGAATCCGGGGCGGAGCGCTGCGGGGAATCAGCTATAGCTCGCCGATAGCGAGTGCGCAGGTCAAAGGCGCAATCCTTCTCGCCGGATTATTCGCCAAAGGCAAAACGACCGTTACCGAGCCGTCGTTAAGCCGGAATCACACCGAGCTGCTGTTTAACTATTTCCTGGTCCGGACAGCCAAAGGAGAGAACGGCGTGGTTAGCGTGTTCGGCGATCAGGTTCCGGAATCGCGAGATTTTACTATTCCGGGAGATCTTTCCTCCGCCGCGTTCTGGTTAGTCGCAGCCGCTGCGCAACCCGGTGGACATCTCCTGGTGCGGGATGTCGGTCTGAACGACACCCGAACAGCGTTGTTAGGCGTGCTGGTTCGAATGGGAGCGCAGGTCAGGGAAGCAGTTGAAGACGTAGCTCAACTGGAACCGTGCGGCATCGTGGAAGTAACCGGGGCGCCGCTAAAGGGTACGGTCATCCAGGGCAAAGAGGTTCCGCAGTTAATCGATGAGCTTCCGATTCTGGCGGTGGCCGGAGCGCTCGCCTCGGGGACAACGATCATTCGTCATGCTCAGGAATTGCGGGTCAAGGAAACGGATCGCATTGCGGCCATTGCCCACAATCTTCGGATCATGGGTGCGCAGGTGATCGAAATGAAAGATGGCTTGGAAATTCACGGACCGGCCCCGCTGCACGGCGCGCGAGTCGCCAGTTTTGGGGACCATCGAATCGCCATGGCTTTCGCCGTGGCTGGCCTGTTTGCCGACGGCGAAACAATCGTTCAGGATGCGGATTGTATCCGCGAGTCCTATCCGGGGTTCGGGGTCGCGCTGGAAGAGTTTATGAACCACAAGCGCGGCCGGGCGACAACGCCCGTGATTGGCTCGTTATCTCCGGCTCGGGTTGATGACGAGTGACTGACGTTGAGAGGCGCGTGGGATTGAATTCTCATTGTGTCATTGCCATCGATGGGCCGGCCGCTTCCGGCAAAAGCACGGTGGCTCGCCAGCTGGCGCAACGAGTCGGTTTTGTTTATGTCAACTCGGGGGCGATGTATCGCGCGCTCACCTGGTTTGCTCTCGAACATAACCTGGACGGCACAGCGGCCGATCAAATCGCAGACTTGTTAGGTCAAACAAAGATTCGATGCCGGGTTTGCGGCCTCGCGTCCCGGATTCTGATTAACGATCTCGATCCGGCCGAACATTTGCGCGACGCGCGGGTAAACAACAGGGTCTCCCGAATCAGCGCAATCCCTCAGGTCCGAAAAATCGTCGACGACCTGATGCGCCAGCTCGCCTGCGATTACAATGTCGTGGTCGAAGGCCGCGACATTGGTTCCATCGTGTTTCCGGAAACACCTTACAAGTTCTACGTGGACGCTTCGCCGGAAGTGCGGCAACGCCGGCGGGCGGCGGAAGGTCAGCAGGACGAGATCGCTGCTCGTGATCGCGCTGATTCGTCCCGGGTCGCGGCGCCTCTGGTCATCGCCGAGGATGCGTTGGTAATCGACAGCTCGCACCTAACGATCGATGGCGTTGTCGGGGAAATCGTCGGACGGCTCAAGGTGAAAGGGCTGCCGATCGCCGACTGAGCAAGGGTCGAATGAATTTCTGGTATTCGCTCGGGTATCACCTTTCCCGCTGGCTGGCCAAACTGTTGTTCCGGTTTCGAATTCTGCATCGCGAACGCATGATTCAAACTGGTCCGGTGATTCTGGCGATGAACCATGAGAGTTACCTGGATCCACCTTTGGCTGGGAATACCTGCGATCGGCCGATTTATTTTTTTGCCCGGCGCAATTTGTTAGACGTGCCGGTCCTTGGCCGGATCTTGCCGAAGTTGAATGTCATTCCGGTGGACCAGGAAGGAATGGATCGAACCGCGCTCAAGGCCACCATTCGTGTTTTAAAAGCCAATCAGGGCGTGTTGATTTTTCCTGAAGGTTCTCGAACGCTCGATGGTAATCTGCAACCGGGGTTGCCCGGCCTGGGCCTGATCATCGCGAAAACTTTGGCCCCGGTTGTGCCGATGCGAATCTTTGGAGCACATGAAGCTTTGCCGCGCGGCGGCGGCAAGTTTCGTCTCGCCCGGATTACGATTGTGATAGGCGAGCCGATTCACTTTAGCGCGGCTGATTTGGCCACGGGCGGAAAGGAAAATTACGCAAAGCTGACCAATCGGGTGATGGCTGCGATTGCCGCGCTTCGATTGGACTGAGCTCACCGGGTTTGCAGATTGAAGCTCTGCCGAGATACTTGGCTTGTGCCGGACGACCCTAAGCTGCCGCCAATCGCCGTTAGGGCGGTCGTTGTCATCATCGTCTCGATGGCGCTGCTGGCGATTTACTCGAACGTGCAGCGGCTGCGTCGATCGAAGATTGAAACCGTAATCGTAACTCCAATCGGCACTCCTTCGCCAACCGCCACCGCTCCATAGCGTCCCGCGGTCTCGACTGTCGCATTTGTTGATTTTACAGCGCCCCCGTGTCCCCGACCGGTCCTTCCAAGGCCCTAGGTTAAAACTTGATCGAATACGCGAGCCGTGACTTGGTCTAACCCAACGAATGAAACGGATTTTATTGATCGCGGCAGCGGTGACCCTGGCCAGCCTTGGGGGTTGTCAAAAGCAGGAGACGGCGGAAGAGCGGAATGCGCAGGTGGAGCGCGAAGTGCAAAACCGCCTGGAGGCAGAGCATCAGGCGCAACAACAGCAAGATCTCGTTCAACGCGAAGCAGATCTCAAAGCTCGAGAGGACGCCGTGGCGCAGGATCGAGCCGCGGAACCCGCGTCTGTTACCACAGCCGTTCCGGCCCGTTCGCACCGGGAAACAGAGCTACACGATGCGGGGCGAGGCACCGACAATTCGTACGATCTGTTTTACACCCGGTTGGAACCCTATGGCTCCTGGATGGAGACCCGCGATTATGGCTATGTGTGGCAACCGCGGGAAGCTGCATCGGGCGATTGGCGGCCGTACGCGAACGGGCATTGGGTTTACACCGACGCGGGTTGGACCTGGGTATCGGCAGAACGGTTTGGATGGGCCACTTACCATTACGGTCGTTGGTCGCGCTTGCGAAACCTGGGTTGGGTCTGGGTTCCAGGCGACGAATGGGCTCCGGCTTGGGTTTCCTGGCGGAAAAGTGACGACTACGTAGGCTGGGCGCCGCTTCCCCCTGAGGCACAATTCGATCGGCGCAGCGGAATCCGAAACTGGGCGGATAACTATTATGACATCGGCCCGGCTCAATACTGTTTTGTGCCGACGACGCAGTTTGGAGCGGAACGGGTTGAGCGCACGATTGTGCCGTCAGAACAGAATATCGCGATCATCAATCGAACCACTAACGTTACAAACATCACCTACAATAATGTCACGGTGGTAAACCAGGGGCCGAGCTATGATGAACTGCGTAGCCGCAGTCAGCAGCCGATCCCGCGGCTGCGGCTGGAACGGCAGGTTACGATTGATGGCGCTGCCCAACCGCATGAACCGGTCGTTAGGGGAGAAGTGATTCAGATGATTGCCCCTGAAGTCAGGCGCGCTCAGGCTGCGCGGCCGCGCGAGATTCGACAAACCATTGCCCAAACCGAAGCCGACCACGGCTGGGCAGAGGCAGGTAATTCGGATGCGGCTCGTCAGGCTCGCGAAAAAATGAAATCCGAGGCGACTCCGCCGCCGGACGCGCCCTCAAAAGCGATCGTGCGAAATGACGGCGGCGCTTCCACCGGTTCGCCTGGATCGGCCCAAAACAACCAGAGCTCCGCGCCGCCTGCGATTTCGCCCAGTGAAGCCACCACTCGGGCGTCCGCTTCTGCAAATGCAACATCCACTCCGACCTCGACACCAAGAATGGTTCAAACGCCGCGGGGGACGGCTTCACCGTCAGCAAGCGGCCCCTATGTCTCGCCGTCAACATCGGCGTCGATGACGCCAAGGCGCGCACCTGCGGGCATACCTGCCGCGCCGACGTCGACGCCGGCACAAGCCGCGACAACCACGCCCGCCTCCTCTACTGTCACTCCCATGCCCAGTGCGCCAGGTTCTCGTCCTAATCCGAACAGACCAATGGTTCCCCACCCTGGAGCCGCGGATAACGAGCCGCCGAAAGTTGGCGGCCGGTTCAACTCGCAGGCCAAACGCATTGAGCCGACGCGAATCGAGCCTTATCCGCCTGGCAAAAAGCCAGCCAATGCCGCAACGTCCGAGGCGAGCGTTACCCCGGCGCCATCGGCAACGGTAACCCCGACGGATGCGACGTCGCCGCGGCAGGTTCAGCCGCGCCCGGACAATGCCAGGCGGAGAGTTGGCCCCACCGGCCGTCGGCCTAACGAAAGTGGTGGACCCGAGACGATGACGACACCTTCTCCGTCACCCACTGCTAGTGCATCACCTCCCGCGGCCTAACCGAGCCAAGGACGAGCAAAGACGCGGCGGTTTTCAAACCGCCGGGCCGGGATAATTCGGCGGCTGGGAAGCCGCCGCTCCTTGTTTTGCCGGAGGTGATGCAAACTCGGCGCCCGGGAAATCCGAGTCATTTGGGAAGCGGAGCGCCAGCGTGTTGTTCAGCCAGCTCTCGGGCGTAGGCAAGGGTGTCGATTGTGTCCACGGTTTTGTCGCGGCGTATCGCTTTGATCCGTGGAAACCGCAACGCGAGACCGCTGGCATGCCGCTTACTCGGCTGAATGGAATTAAACGCGACTTCCAGCACGATATCGGGCTTCACCTCACGATAACGTCCGCGATCGACCACGGTGTTTTGTTTGAAGTGCTCGGTCAGTTCGGCGATTTCGACATCGGTTAGGCCAGTGTAGGCTTTACCAATCGGGAGGAGATCCCCGGTGGCTTCGTCCCGCACCGCGAAGGTGTAATCACTCAAGACATGGTTGCGCTTCCCATGTCCCAACTCAGCAGCGACCACTACCACGTCTAGCGTGGCCAGCTCCTTCTTCAACTTGAACCAGTACATCCCGCGCCGACCCGGCGAGTAGGCGCTGTCCGGATCCTTGATCATCAGGCCTTCGTTTTCTCGACGTCGTGCCTGGCGGAAGATTTGATCGATTTCTCCAGCGGAGCGGGCCGGGAACACTTCCACTACTTGAAACTGTTCGGGCAACTTTAATTCGCGGAGCAAAGTCCGGCGTTCCCGCAGCGGCAACTTCAATACCGAGCGGCCGTTTATCCATAGCAAATCGAAAGCGACGAAGGAAACCGGCACATCAGCGGATGGCGCTGAAAATAAATCGTTGCCTTCGTTTTTTCGACCCAGCCGTTTTTGTAAGTCGAAAAAGGTGAGTTTCCGTCCCTCGGCAAACGCCACAATTTCGCCGTCGAGAATGACATCGGCATCCAGCTTTCGAGCTCGCTCCACCAGCTCGGGAAACTGATCGGTGATTCGCTTCAAATCGCGCGAAAAGATTTCTACTCGTTCCGCGTTCCGGTGCAGTTGTGCGCGGATGCCATCGAATTTGTCTTCCACGAAAACAATGTTCTCCGCGTTTCCGGCGTCTGGCGGGGCTTCCTCGTGTTCATCCACGAACCTTTGCCACACGGCCTCGGCGGTAGGTTCCGGACTGGCTAACATGCATTTGATCGGCCGGAAGATTGAGAGCTCAGCCCGATCCAATTCTTTGCGAGCAGCGAGCACGGCCGTGGCGCCGGCGTCGCCCAGGAGCATGTTCGCTTCCTGCACGGCCTCGAGTGGCACCTCAAATGCCTCGGCGATCGCTTCTTCCACCAGTCCTTCTCGCAACCCAATCCGGAGATCACCCGTGAGAATTTTGACGATGTACGCCCCCTCCAGCGCCGAAATTCTCTCGAAGCGGGCCTGCAGCAGCTCGGCTTTCGCAATGGGGCCGCGTGCGCGCTGGAGATCATCGAACAACTTTCTGGATTCCAGAATGGTGAACGATGCAGGAGACGTCCGTCCGGCTAACACTTCGTAGGCAGTTTTGCCGGCGTCGCCGTGACTGTGGGCGATCCGGTGAAACTCAGCTCGACTGATCCTGGTCGCGGCCTGCAAAGCGCGGAATGTGACTGACCAGCCTACCTGCAAGGTTCGAAGATCGCTTTGCGCGAAAGCCTTTCCGGTGAAGTAAATCGTGGCGATTGGCAATTGTTCGATGGTTAGGCCGCGGAGGTAGCGAGCAAGGTTCCGGATCTTCTCCAGTTTCGCCGCCGTCACAGCAATCGCTTCCCCGGTCTCGGCGAATTCAGCGAACTCGGATTGCATCGTTGCCCTCGCTTCATTGGAGTGGGATGCACTGGCTGCATCCAGCTTGGTGGACGACGACGGCGCGTGCCCCTCCATTTTGCCAAATCCGAGCTCCATTTGATTCTGCTGGGTCAAAGCCCACGCTTCGATCCCGCGCTCCCGCAAATCCCTGGCAAACTCAGCTGCGAATCCGTGCAACGTTAAAACGCGTTTCGGTTGAACCAGCTCCACGTACCGGACGAGGTCCGCGTAGTCCGCGTGATCGGAAAGCGCGAATGCAGCGTCGACTTGATACCGATAGATCGCGTTCGGGTCCATGGCCCATCCACTGATCATCGCTACCCGCTTCCGCGGAATTTTCTCCAGCATCCGCGACCGGTTGGCGCTCGGTGGGCAGATCAACACTTTTCCGGAGACCTCGTCCGCGCTGTAGCGGACGTATTCGCAGAATTCCTGACCAAGTTGCTGGTAGATCCGCGTCATTTCGAATACCGAGCCATGCAGCATCGGGACCAGACCTGCATCGGCCAGCGAGCAAAGAATTTCCTGCGCTTTGCCTAACGAATACCCGAGCAGAACAGGGACGCCACCCTCTTCGATGGTTTCATGGCAAAACGCCAGGATCTGATTCACCACCTGTTCGGTGGGCGGCAAACGGTAACGAGGCAATCCGTAGGTGGTTTCCATGATCAGCGTGTCTGCCTGGCGCCATTCAGCCGGTTCGGCCGATCGGCCGTGGCGCAGCTTGAAGTCGCCGGTGTAGAGCAGGGAGTCCGACTCGCTCTCCACCAGAATTTGGGCAGAGCCAAAAATGTGACCAGCCGGCAGCAGAGTGAATGTCACTCCCCGCACCGTCTCTTTCTGACCGAACGGCACTACGTGCTCGGTTCGCTCTCCCGGCATTCGGCTATGCAGCAGCCGGGCTGTCTTCTCGGAGAGAATCATTTCTCCGTGCGGAGCGATGTGATCGCTATGGGCGTGCGATACGAAGGCGAACCGCTGCGCGTCCCACGGGTCGAGCCACAGGTCCTGTGACGGCAGATAAATGCCCCGTTCGTATCGCACTTCGATCACTCAGAAATCTATTCGCAACGCCCGCGCTTCGCGAGTTTGCGCGGGCGAAGGTGTAGAGGCGGTTGTGCCAACCGCCTGTTTTATAGATTCGGTGGTTGACACAACCACCGCTACAACGGACTTCCCAGCGGAACTTGCCGGGCTCTCCAACTCCAACGTGTTGACAGCACAACGGGTCATCGCGTTGACTACAGCACGATGAGGCGAGTCTGGGCTTTGGCTGCGGTGGCGCTGGTAGCGATGTGGCATTCTGCCGTGGCCTCCCATCCCCCTGATCAGCCGGCGCTGCTGAACAAGGTTACGCCGCTGCCGAAGGCGCTGGACCCTGCTTTCGAATTTCGCAAAACGAAACTTTATCTGATGAGCGAAGAAGCGCCTCAGACGAAGCAGAGTTCGAAAGGCAAAGCGAGGTCCGGTGATTTCACGTCATCGAAAGCGCCTAACACCGCCCAGGCCGCAGCGATCACCTTCGAGCGCCAGTATCGGCTGTTCGGCGCAGTGACGAAACTAGACCAGCATCAGCGGTTCGGAAATTATTTCGATTTCTTTTGGCGCGTCAAACGGCCCGCCGACGTCACCGTTCGATTGGAGTATCGGCAGGAGAAACTTCACGCCCATGTGCAGGCCCAGGAAGTGCCGTACCCGGACGTGCGCGGCAGTCAAAAAACCGAATTTCGCGTAATAGGAGATGATTATTTTGACGGCGGTCGCGTCATCGCGTGGCGCTGCCTGTTGATTACCGGAGGTAAGATAGTAGCCGAGAATCGATCATTCCTTTGGGAATAAACTAGCAGCCACTACGTCCAAGGTTGTACGCGGGCGGTTTGACAGTCTCGCGCTCGGTCGGTTATCGTTTTACAAGAAGTGCAGTCGTCGATTCAAGTCGGGGTAAATGGACCGGCTGTTTGGGTGCGGCTCGAAGGGAAGGGGAGCTTTCTGAACAGCGGGAGTCTCAAGGATTTTGCCCAGGAAATGATGAACCGCGGTTACCGCGAGTTCGTCATCGATTTGCAGAATTGCGTCATGATGGATTCGACGTTCATGGGAACTCTGGCAGGGGTTTCGTTACGTTTGAAGGAGCTCGGTAACGGGCATTTGCACGTGGTTCACTGTGGTCTGCGGAGTCAGGAACTGCTCTCTGGCCTCGGTCTTGACCAAATCTTCAGCATTCACGCGGGCGGTTTGTCTGCGCCGCAATGCTCTGACCTCGACGGCGAAGAGACGGTCAACAATTCGACCGAGCAGAAACGCGAACAGGCGCAGACCATGTTGGATGCGCATGAAGCGCTGTGCCAGGCGGCGTCAGAGAATTTTACTCGGTTCAAGGACGTTCTCGACTACCTAAAACAAGACCTTCATTCAAAGAGCGCGGCGAAGTAAGGTGGCTGCTTGCACATGTGGCCGTCGTTGTTTCTCGGGATCGCCGTCGCGTTAGGAGCCGGTTGGATTATTTCCGCTCGCGCACAATTGCGGCGCATCCGCGCGCTGGAACGCTCGAAGGAAGAGATTCAGGTCGAAGAGACGTTAGTCTTCGATTTTCTCCACGGGCTCGGCGAAGCCTTTCGTGAAACCATCCGGCCGCATGACTTGCATCGACTGATTGTTGAAGGCGCAGCCCGTATTCTGGACGCCCACGGCGGCGCTGTTTATTTGGCGGACCGCACCGGGACCAAGGTTGCGCCCGCGTTCATGTCCAAGGGTTGCCCACCATTGGTTGGGGTTCCCGAGCATATCCTGCAGCAGGCTTCGGTGACTCCGGTGGCGCTCGAGAGTTTTCTCCGGCTCCACTCGATCATGTCTGGTGAAGGCGTTCTCGGAAAAGTCTGGCAGACCGGCGAGGCCGTTTGCCTGAATGAACTGTCCGAAGCACCGGAACTCGCGAAGTTACGAGATAGCCCGCTGGCGACTTCGTCCGTCATGGTGGCACCGTTACTCTATGGTAAGCAGAACATGGGCGTGCTCGCGTTGGGAAACGGCCGGATGGGCGCGCCGTTTAGCCAGAGTGATTTCGTTGTTTTCAAGTCGATCACGGAGCAGTCGGCGTTCGCTCTTTATAATGCGATCATCTATTCCGAGGCTAACGAGAAGAAGCGGCTCGATCACGACCTCGAAATCGCGCGGGACATCCAACGCATTCTCCTGCCCTCGGAAGCGCCGGCGGTGCCTGGATTCGAGATCAGCGGGATTAACGTTCCGGCCAGGCAGGTCAGCGGCGATTATTTTGACTATATCAAGGTCGACGATCGGCGGCTTGGAGTGGCTATCGCCGACGTTTCCGGCAAGGGTGTGCCCGCCTCGCTCATCATGGCGATTTGCCGCAGCGTTTTGCGGAGCCAGGCCACAAACAATCCTTCCCCGGCGGATGTGCTGAAACACGTGAATCGGCAGTTATACCCCGACATCAAGGAAGACATGTTCATCAGCATGGCCTACATCATCCTCGATCCAGCCGAGAATCGGGTGACGCTCTGCCGCGCCGGCCACGACGCCCCACTATTATACAAGCGGAGTGCCCAGACCGTCACCCCGCTGAAGCCCCGGGGAATGGCCCTCGGGATTGACAGCGGAAGCGTATTCGACAGGTTGACTACAGATTTCGAAGTCTCGCTCGAGCGCGATGACTGTCTGGTTCTCTACACCGACGGGGTGACCGAAGCTCTCGATAGTGAAGGTTATGAATTTGGGCTCGAGCGGACGGTTCAATCGGTGCGCGCCAGCGCAATGCAGGGCGCGTCCGCGATAGTTACACGCGTGATAGATGATGTTCGGAATTTCTCCGGCTCACAGCCTCAGAATGACGACATCACGTTGATCGCGATCCATAAGACATGAGAAAAATTCCAGTTAGCGACCCTGAAAAATCGGATGATGAGGCGAATGCCGCGAATGGGCCAGCCGGCATGTCGCCGGAGGCCCGTTCGGTGGAAGAGGATGATCCGACGACCGGCTTGCAGGCTGATCTCGATCGATTTCGCGACCTGGCCATGCGGACGCAGGCGGATTTCGAGAACTACAAGAAACGCTGCGCCCGCGAGAAAGAGGACGCCGTTAAATACGCCAACAGTTCGCTGCTTGAACGATTGCTTCCGGTAATCGACAACTTTGAGCTCGGTCTGTCCGCCGCTCGCAGTGAAGGTGAGAAATCGCCGGTTTACGCAGGCATGAGCCTGGTGTTCAAACAGATCAACGATTTCCTAACCGACAACGGATTGAACCCCATCGACGCCGTCGGTCAGAGATTCGACCCCAATCTGCACGACGCCCTGGCGCATGAGCCCAGCGATAAGGTGCCTGAGAATCACATCGTCCGGCAAACGCGTCGCGGCTATCGATTCAAAGATCGCCTGCTCCGGCCATCCAGCGTGGTGGTATCCAGCGGGCCTGCCCGTTAGACCAGCGAGCAATCAGCAATTACGTTTTCTTGCCGGACACCCGCATAGCTCTGTCAGCCCGAGCGCAGTCGAGGGACCTCTCAAATGGGGCACGCGTCGCGTAGTAGGCGAGGTCCTTCGCCTTCGCTCAGGATGACAACGTTCTATCGCAATTTGCCTCTTGGAGATGCTCAGCTCAAAACGGCTGCACAACCCGGACGAGTTCAGAATTTTGAGCCGCCAAACTGGCCTTGTGCTTGCTTGACTGGCCAGTGCTCACCTGTCACTCGTCACTACCCTTAAATGGCTACCACTAACAAGCGTGATTATTATGAGGTGCTCGGAGTGGAACGCTCCGCCAGTTCCGAAGAGATCAAGCGCTCCTACCGCAAACTTGCCGTGCAATTTCATCCGGACAAAAATCCGGACGATCCCGGCGCGGAAGAGAAGTTCAAGGAGATCGGCGAGGCCTACGACGTTCTGATGGATGGGGACAAGCGCGCCGCCTACGATCGATTTGGTCACGCGGCGTTCAGCCAGGGCACTGGATTCCGCGGTGGCGGATTTCACGATCCATTCGATATCTTCCGCGAAGTTTTCAGTGGTGGCGGCGGAATCTTCGAAACCTTCTTCGGCGGCAGCGGCCAGACCGAGGACGCGCAGCGCGGTTCGGACCTGCGGTACGACATGCAGATCACCCTCGAAGAAGCTGCGTTCGGCGCCGAAAAGGAAATCGAAGTTCGGAAGCTGGATACCTGCGGCAAATGTAGTGGCAGCGGCGCCGAGCCTGGTTCGCGGACAATTAATTGTCCCACCTGCGGCGGGCGCGGACAGGTCATCAGCTCGCGCGGATTTTTTCAGGTGTCACAAACCTGTCCGCGCTGCCGCGGTTTGGGAGAGATCCTGGAGAAGCCGTGTCCACAATGTCAGGGGGATGGTCGAGTTGAAAAGCCAACCCGGATCAAACTAACGATTCCGGCCGGAATTTCTAACGGCGCCCGGTTGCGTTCTTCCGGGAACGGCGAAGCCGGAATTCGGGGCGGCGCACACGGCGATTTGTATGTGGTCATCCACGTCAAAGAGCACAAGGTTTTCCAGCGGGATGGCGACGATCTCTATTGTGAAGTGCCGATTACTTTTACCGTGGCGGCGTTAGGCGGTGAAGCGGCCGTGCCGACGTTGCAGGGCAAAGCAAATCTGAAAGTGCCTGCCGGAACGCAGACCGGTCAGATGTTTAAGTTCCGTGACAAAGGCCTGGTGAACGTGAACGGCCGCGCACACGGCCATCTGCTGGTCCGGGTCATTGTCGAAGTCCCGAGTAAGCTGAACGCGCAGCAGCGACAAAAGCTGGAAGAATTCGCAAATTTGTGCGGCGAAGAAAACACGCCTCTGCGCAAAGGCTTTTTCGATAGAGCCAAAGAATTCTTCAGGTAGGCGGAAGCGGCGATTGGTCCGTGCCGAACCTGGTGCGTGGGGGGCGCTGTCGTGCGTCCAACATGGGTTGGTTCTGCAGGTAGCTGCTGGTAGCGGCGATTGACCTCAATCGCCATGGCGGTCCGGTGAACCGCCTCTACCAATAATTTGTTTCGCAAACCGCGGGCTGACCGCCAATTTTCATTTTCTACTTTCTAACTTCTACTTTCTACTTCTCGCGAATGCATCGCTTTTACATTTCTCCTGAGCGTTGGAACCCGGATCATCTCGCCCTAACGGGTGGAGAAGCGCATCATGCGCGTGACGTGCTGCGATTAAAAGCCGGAGACAGAGTGGTGCTGTTCAATGGAAAGGGCCGCGAAGTCACGGCCGAATTGAGCGATGCCTCTTCAAACGAGCTGCGCTTTCAGAAATTGACGGAGACCGAGACGCGCCCGTTGAACTGCCGGATCACGTTAGGCCAGGCCATCCCGAAGGGGAAAAACATGGACTTGATTGTGCAGAAAGCGGTCGAGATCGGCGTGGCCGATATTTGCCCGCTGATGTCGCAACGCACGGTGGTGGATCTCGACCCCGCCGCCGCCGCCCAGAAAAAGTCCAAATGGCAGCAGGTGGCGATTGAAGCGGCCAAACAATGCGGCCAAAACTGGCTGCCGACGGTCCAAACACCCCGAACCCTGAAAGACTTCTTCTCCTCTTCTGTAGCGGCGGTCTACCCGTCGCGCGGGAGCCAGGCGGAGGCGGATGACCGCCGAGCCGAACCGGCCGGTAGCGGTGCTTTCGACCTTCGGCTAATCGGCTCGCTCCAGCCCGATGCCCAGCACCTCAAGGCAATCTTATCCCAATACTCAATCGACCACGGCCGTTCCCCCCGAAGCGTGCTGATGATGGTCGGTCCTGAAGGCGATTTCACCCCGGCCGAGCTGAGCCTGGCCAAAAGCCAGGGTTGCCTGCCGATCACTCTCGGCCCCATCATCCTGAGGGTGGAAACCGCCGCGATTTATTGTTTAAGTGTCCTATCGTACGAACTTTTTTAGCCCGCCTGCCTGCTTGCCACGCCGAAGCCTTGGCGTAGGCGGGAGCGTGCTTTTCTACGAGCTGTTTTAGAGTCACACGTGCTTTCAGATTCGAAGTGCGTTCAATTCGAAGGTCTCCGCCGGCGCGAGCACGTTCTTTTCGTCCTAACGATTGTTGCCGCGGCGATATTTGCCCATTGGGGGTGTCTGCACGCGATCTTCTACCTGGATGACTGGGAGCAGATTGTTGGCTCGGACGTTATCGAGAGCGGCCGATGGTGGACCGGAGGAGCCAATGCGATCACCTATCTCACCTATTGGATTACGTGGCGAGCAGCCGGCTACTCACCGCAAGCTTACCATGTCGGCAACCTTGGAATTCACGTTCTCCTGGCGCTCTCCATCTACGCCTTCGGCCACGTCTTCACTTCAGATCTGTGGCCGGCAGACCGACGAAGGGCCTGGTTCGCAGCGGGCTTAGCCGCGCTCATCTTTGCGGTCCACCCGTTAACGTCGGAGGTCACCCATTATGCCCGGGCGAGAGATCACGAACTCGTCGGTTTCTTCTCTTTTCTTGTCGCTGTCTGTACTGCGCTATGGATACGGCGCGGCTGGCGCTGGTTCCCGGCGTTAATCCTATGCAGCGCTGGCGTAGCTTTTTCCAAAGGGCCAGGCATCTGGCACGCGGGACTAACGGTGGCAATCGTCGTTATTTGTATCTCGCGGCGTTCTGACTGGTGCAGATTATTCCCAAATCGCTGGTGGATTTACGGTAGCATCCTAACGATCGAAGCCGGCGTGGCCATCTTTCGGGATCAGGTGGTCAGCTTGTTCCTTTTGGCTTTGAGCCAGGTCCAGAACTGGCGCTTCGGATGGCACCTGCTGACGCAGTCACGAGTGATATGGTGCTATGTCTGGCGGATGATTGTACCGGTTCGGCTCTGCTGCGATCATCTGGTGGCGTGGACACGTTCCTTTTCCGACATCAGCGCATGGCTTGGCGCCGCCGGGATTTTGGTGTGGGTGGCCTTCACCATCTGGCTCTGGCTTCGACGCTATCGAGTTCAGGCGCTGCTCTCGTTGATGATTCTCGGGCCTTTAGTGCTCAGATTCGGGTACGTGGTAAGCGAGCTGATGGTGGAATACCGGACTTATCCAGCGATGCCGTGGCTCGCGCTGGCGATTGGCGTCGGCCTAACCGCAGCGGAACCGCGGTTTCCCAGACTGGTTAACTTTAGCGCGGCCGTAATCGTCCTTTCTTTTGTCGCCCTAACTACCATGCGCAGCCACGATTGGCGGAGTGTTCAGGCAGTTTCCGCTAACATCCTGCGGCAGTATCCGCTTCAACTCCGGGCCTACAATGGTTTGAGCACGGCGGACCTGCGGGAGGGCCGTTACCAGGCCGTCCTGGACAGAAGTTCCGAGTTTTTCCAAAAATTGGAGCAAATGATGGCGGTTAACCGTTCTAACGAGATCCGGTACTACGATATTTGGCCGCTGTGCGCCGTTAGCGAAGAGTGCAACATCGCTGATGCGATCCTAGAGATTAAGGGGCCGGCGGCTGCGCGTGAATCTCTGAAGGCTGCCGCAACGCGAATGCGTGTCACGGGTGTGAAGAACGAGGATCTTTGGGTTTTGTGGCATTTTACCATGGGAAAAGTCGAAGTGCGGGCCGGCGACGGCCGGGCGGCCCAGCGTCAGTTCAATCAGGTCGACGACTTCATCCCTCGCCAGAAGATCGACGACGAAATGGCAAAATTGCCTCACTGACGTTCGCCGAGAGACGTATATGGCGATCAAAACCGACTGTGGATGACGCGAGCGAGCGTCATCCCAGTCTGTAGACGCGCCGGAAAGAGCCCTAAAACCCGCTGTTTTCGAACGATTTGTGCAAATTATAAAAAACCATCGAAAAACTCAAAAAAAAGCTTGTCTTAGAGAGGCCGTTTAGACACCCTCGACGTCGGACTATTACCTACAGGCCTCTCTATGAATACAACCCTTCTTCGCCCCTTTGTCTGCCTCTTGTGCGTCACTGCATTTGCGGTAGCTAACACTCAAGCAGCCCAGCATACCTGGAACAACACAGGCACCGACTTCAATACGGCGGCAAGCTGGGCGAACGGAGTTCCGGGGGCCGGAGACGTCGCACTTTTCGCGACTGCTGAGGCTATGCAACCTAACCTCAGCGCTTCTGACTCGATTGCCGGTCTCTATTTCATGGGCGCGACTTCCTCGGGTTATGACCTTACGAATGGCAATAATGCTCTGCTTACGTTAACCGGCACCAGCGCCAGCGGATCAAACGGTACCTCCAATTCCAGTGCAGCCGCGATTCGATCTGACATTACGTCTGGAACAAACACGATTGATGCACCATTGATGCTGTCACCGAGCACCGGCACGCAATCGACGTTTGTTCAAGCCAGTGGTGGCACCCTGATTGTGAATGGCGCAATCTCCAGCGCTGCGGGAGTTAATCTTAGTCTGCGCGGGGGCGGGACGGTTCAGTTAAACGGGTCAAACAGCTTTGCGACAGCATCGATCGACACTTCTGGCGAGACGGTGGTGGTAGGGAATAACAACGCATTAGGTGCCGGTACGTTCACCGTTGGTAGCACCGCAACCCTTCAAGCTGGTGGGGGGCCGCGAGTACTTGCCAACGATATCGTCTTCGGCGGTACTACCACTATCGGTGGCAGCAATGCCTTCACCTTTAATGGAAACGCTTCTACTTCTGGCGCTAATTCGCGAACTGTTACCGTTAGCAACACTGGCGGCGCTATTTTCAACGGGAACTTCGTGATCAATGGCAATACAGGTCCTGGCACGCTCGTAGTTAATGGAACGTCGAACGTAACGATGAATGGCACCATTTCAGACGGCGCAATGGGGACATCGGTATTGAGCCACAGCGGCGCCAACACGCTGACATTGGCCCACGCGAATACTTATTCGGGTGGCACAACTATGTCGAACGGCACAACCGTCTCCACCGCAAATGGCGCATTCGGAACCGGGAATGTCAGTCTAACCGGCTCAAATGTTACTCTGACGCTTCAAGGTGTGACAAACAGCATAGCGGACAGCGCTACGCTGAATATCGGCGTGTTAAACAACTCTGGGGACGTCGTAAATCTGAATTACTCAGGGACCGAAACAATCAACATGCTAGTCATCAATGGGATGGTTCAAGCTGCTGGTCAGTACGGCGCGGTCGGTAGCGGAGCTCAGTTCGAAAACGCGGATTTCGCAGGCACTGGATTCGTTAACGTTCTTGCGGCAGTTCCCGAGCCGGCGACCTGGATGCTGATGGGCGTCGGTCTGTTGCTCGGTGCGCAGCGTCTGCGCCGCAAGCGCTAATCTAAAAACATTTCCCTCTACGAAACGCCTCTTCGGATATTCCGGAGAGGCGTTTTTGTTTGTCCAGAATACCCGGCACGACACAGTACGCGTTCTTGCCTAAACCGAATTGTAGGGCGTCTGTGTCAGACGCCGGTCAAATAGGTAAGCTCTCACAAAGAGGGCCTGCACCAGAAAGATCAGGGTCATGAGCATGAGCATGAGCATGAGCATGAGATTAATGGGATGCCTCGGAGATGCGGCCCTACCTGGTTATCAGTAGATGTTCCGCGTCGTTAACTGAAACGCGTCCTGGATCAGCTCGCATCGCGGAGCCGCGTCGCCGCCCCCGATCACTTCCACCACGTCGAACCGATACGCGATCTCCGGATTATCCAGCATGCGCAGCCAAATCAGCGCGCCCCTCGAGATCTGGCGCTTCTGAAAACCTTTGATGGTATCGAGTGGGCGCCGCAAATCTTCGTTCGCTCTGGTTTTCACTTCTACAAACACCAACGTCTCACCGTCGCGACAGACGATATCGATCTCGCCGCCACCGCGGTGTTTGAAATTGCGGTAAAGAACCTTGTACCCGTTCTTGCGAAGGAATCGGCAGGCCGCGTCTTCACCCCACCGGCCCCGGACGTGTTCAGGCCGTTGGGATAATTTCTTCGAGCGCGAGAAGAGGCTGCGCCACCGGCTCGAAAGATCGGCGATGGATTGGACAAGGCCCGAGCTCATGAAGCTTAATCAGGTGTCGCTCGGTCCCGTAGCCTTTGTGTTCACTGAAGCAATACTCGGGAAATTGCCGGCAAAAGTCACGCATCATGGTGTCCCGGGTCACTTTGGCAATAACGCTGGCCGCGGCAATCGTTAGGCTGTAGCAGTCGCCATCCACAATCGCGGTCTGGGGGAATGGAAATGGAATCACCGGCAGGCCATCGATCAAGACGTGTTCGGGTGGCTCAATCAGCGTTTCGATTGCCGCGCGCATGGCCTTGTGAGTTGCCCGCAGGATGTTGATCCGATCGATCTCGATATGATCGATGACGCCTACCGACCATCGGATATCGGCGTTGCCGATTAGTTCGGCGTAGATGTTTTCCCGCAGCTCCGGCGCCAGCTGTTTTGAATCTTTCAGCTTTCGATGTTTGAATCGTTCCGGCAAAACGACCGCTGCTGCTACCACCGGGCCGGCCAGCGCGCCCCGCCCGGCTTCGTCAATGCCGGCGATCCGGCTGATGCCGATGGCGCGAAGTTTCTTTTCGTGTCGAAAACCGCACCGCCGATACATGCCCATGAATCATCGGCAGATCGCGTACATTTTCACGCAGAAAAAGCGGAGGGACGAGCTTGTCTCGTCCCATATTGGGCACTTGGTGTGATCAGGGCTCAAGCCGTTGAATAATGGGACGAGACAAGCCTTCGCCAAGGCTACGGCGCGGCAAGCGAGCTCGTCCCTCCGCCGCTTAGCGTTGTAACGCTTTAACCGTTTAACAATTAACCTGCGCGAATAGCTATTCGCGAACCGCTGTCGCCTGTTTGCCTTTCCTCCCGCGCAGGTAATTGAGCTTGGCTCGGCGAGCTGTGCCTGCCTTCTCGATTTCGACTTTGGCGATGCGCGGCGAGTTGACCGGGAACACGCGTTCAACGCCTTCTCCATAGGAGATTCGGCGCACGGTGAAGGTCTCGTTTAACCCCCGACCTTTTCGGCCGATCACGATCCCGGCAAAAATCTGGATTCGCTCCTTATCGCCCTCCACCACGCGGGTATGCACCTTAACGCTGTCGCCGACTGAAAACGGCTTCGCGTCGGCCTTTAGTTGTTCCTTTTCAATAACGTCGATTAGGCGATTCATAAGAGCTATCCTTTCAGCGATTTAGCCGAGCAATCCGATTGAAGCCGGACGCGACAGCTGCCGTGAAAACGGGCCAGCATTCTCATTCGGAAGAGAAGAAAAATCAAATGGAACATGACTGATTTACCGCCCGCGCTCGAGGCCCGGAGCTCACGCAGACTGTGAGATCCGAAAGATTTATCGTCGGACGAGCAATCAAATCGAACCTGATCTTACCGCCCCCGCCCCCGCGCGGGAGCGCGGGGGCGGTAAAGTTCTGTTGTTTTAAACGGTGGAAATCTGGCGAAATCTGTGGCTCGTTCTGACCCGCGCGCTCGTAGCTCAACTGGATAGAGTGTCGGCCTCCGAAGCCGAAGGTTGTGGGTTCGACCCCCGCCGGGCGCAGAACATCATTCAATGTTGTCAGTTCGCGGGCTAATTGTCCGTTTTGCCCATAGCTCGAATTACCGACGAGATCGGCTGGATTTAAAACCACGTCGCGTGTTTTCTCATTGGAACTGAAGACAACAGGCTCGAGTCAGGTGGGAGTTCATCATCGCGACGCTTAACCGGCTCAATGTAAGTCATTTGGCTTTGCAAATTCGGGTCTCGCGATTCTAGACGCTATCATGTTAGGCTCACTGGGTGTGGGACTCTGGCCTTGGATGCCGCGAAACTGGTTGCAACAGCGACGCTGCGAGCCACGAGAATTCGTCAAGTCTCCCCCTCACGTCGTCGGTCGACGTTACCCCATGAAAATCCACATTTGTTTCGTCATTGTTTTGCTCGCCGCGGGCGACGCTGCTTTCAGCGGCGGCGCGTCAACTCCAACCACTCTCCCGTTAAGTAATGGAGATTTTGAAACGGGCCCGTTCGGCACTGTGGGCACTGTCACCGGATGGACGGTTTCCGGGACCGGAAAAATCGATTCCACAACCCAAGGCGCCACCAGCGGTACCCATTCAGCGACGTTCGGTCCGGGTGGCGATTCGTTAGGCAACGTTCTCTCACAAAGCTTTTCTACCATTGCTGGCAGGGTTTACTCGCTGGATTTCGAGGCTGGCGTGGTCGGTGTTCGGAGTGGTAATCCTTTGGCGCTTCACATTCAGGTCATCGGAACCGCGAGTTTGCTCGACCAATTTATTGCTCCGCCGGAGGCCGAAACATTCAACGCGGACCGGACGGTTTTCGCCCACTTTCATTACACGTTCATCGCCGACGGTGGCATGGCAACGCTACAGTTCAGTGACTTTATCCCCGGTAACGGCGTTGCTGATGTTGAACTTGATACGGTCTCAGTCGCAATGCACGTCACGAAGGGGGTCGGCACATACAGCCTCACCGATCTGGGAACGCTTGGCGGGACGTACAGCTATGCAAATGGAATCAATTCATCGGGCCGCATTGTTGGAGGCGCGGAAGTTACGCCATTTTCTGGCAGTCACGCGTTTCTAAGCGCCGTTGGTGGGGGACAATTGAGCGACCTTGGCACACTTGGTGGAAGGGAGAGCAGTGCGAACGCAGTCAATGCGAACGGACAGGTCACTGGCCTCTCTAACATAACCGTGACTGCGGATATCAATCACGCGTTCCTGAGCGCGCCCAACGGTGGAAGCCTGACCGACCTTGGTACACTCGGCGGTGATTTCAGCGCCGGGTATGCGGTCAACGATTCCGGGCAGGTCACTGGAGCTTCCAACCCGAGCAGCAACTCTCCGGTGCACGCCTTCTTGAGTGGACCGAATGGCGGACTGCCGCTGCACGATCTCGGTACGCTCGGTGGAAGCGGCAGCGTTGGCTATGCCGTGAATGCGAGCGGGCAAGTCACTGGCGCCGCGAGGAGCGCAGATTCTATGAATCACGCTTTCCTGACTGGCCCTAACGGCGGCCCGATGGACGATCTCGGGAGTCTCGGTGGAACCGACGCCCACGGGAATGCGTTAAATGCCATCGGACAAGTCGCTGGCGGTTCGTTTACAACCGGTAATGCGGCCGCTCACGCTTTCGTCAGTGGCCCTAACGGAAGAAATTTAATCGATCTCGCGCCGTCCGGCGAAAGACTTAGCGACAGTAAGGCAACTAACTCCTGCGGGCAGGTCGTCGGCTCGGTCGCAAAGGACACGTCGTTGCCCCCGCCCCCCTACTTATGTTTTATTTACAGCGCTTCCGGAGGTGAGCGAGGATTAGATTCGCTCATCAGCCCTGCCACGGCGTTCATTCTAACAGATGTCAATGGCATCAACGATCAGGGTGAGATTATCGGCGTTGGATCTAGCTCGGGACAGCAACGCGCCGTTCTCTTGACGCCAAACCTGGGCATCGAAGCCGGTACCGATAATAATGTGACTTTGTTTTGGCCGGGGTCGTGCAGCGGCCCTAACGTGCAGCAGGCGACGTCGCTGTCGCCGACGGGAAATTGGCAGGATGTTACTACTCAACCAACTGTGGTGGATGGAACCTTTTCGTTCGCCGTGAGTGCAGCGGCGAATAGTGGCCCACGTTTCTACCGCCTGAGCTTCGCCACCAGTAATTAAGCGCCAAGGCAGCTACGGCTTCAATCCAAAGCTGATTCAGCATCAGCGCGTGTAACCTCCGTCCAGGAGTCCCTTATGGTCGGGAGAGCGCTTTGGTGCAGGGCCGATCCGTTCTACGGATTACCAAAGAGCCCGCTATCTTGTTGGTGATTTCAATGGCAACGAATGTCGGCGGCCGCGGTCAACTGCGGTGTGAACCTTAGAAACTACCTGAAGGTGCCGTAATCGGGCAGCAACCGGTTGACCAGTTCTTGGAAGTTTGGAAGTCAAAAATCGGACAATTACGTCGCGAACTGACATGGGCCTCGAGGTGCGAGGGCGCGAGCGGTAAAGAATTCTCGGCCTGACCGCTATTGGCTGCGCGCTTTGTAAATCTCCAGCTGTGATTCCAGCGTGCTGACCAGATTTGAGTTGCCTCGGTCGCGCGCTAACCTGATGGCTCGGTTGGCTGTTTCGATCGCCTCAGGATAACGGCCGGCTTCGGCATATGCTGCAGCCAGGGTTCCGAGAACCACCGGGTTCCCGCCGTTAGTGAGTTGATTCGCTCGCACCGATAATGCAATTGCCTTCTCTCCGTTGCGCAGCGTCGAATCCCGCGAAGTCGCGAGCAGATAAGCGAGGTTGTTCATCGCCTCGAGATAATCCGGTTTGAGTCGGATCGCCCGCTCATATTCTTGAACCGCTTCCGGTAATTTCCCTTCCCCGGCGAACGCAAAACCAAGATTGTTGTGAGCTTCGGCGTAATCGGGTTTTAGTTGGACGGCCCGCTGGCAATCCTGAACCGCTTCGGAAAGTTTGCCCTGAAGGGCTAAATCGAGGCCGAGGTTGTTGTAAGCCTCCGAGTAATCGGGTTTGAGGTGCAGCGCTTCCTCGAAATCCTGAGTGGCTTCTGGCAGCTTTCCTTCCGTAGCGAGGGCAAAGCCCAGGTTGTTGTAGGCTTCGGGATCCGGTTTGAGTTGGCGCGCTTGCTCGAAATGCTGAATCGCTCCTGGCAGGTTGCCTGCGGCCGCTAACGCCAACCCCAAATTATTGTGAGCTAACGAATTCTCGGACGTGGAAGCCAGCGCGTGCGTCCAGAGAGAGACACTGTTCTTCCAATAACTGGTTTGGACACGCGCGACCACCAGCAGGGCGGCGAGGATCGCCGCTGCACCTGCGCCAAGTAAGGCACGACGGTAGCGCCAGGCCCGGCACAGTTCGGCGCAGCCCCACGCCACCATAATATAGAGTCCGATTTGCGGCAGGTAGGTATAACGATCCGCCTTCGCCTGGCTTCCCACCTGCATCACTCCAATCACTGGCACCAGCATTCCCAGATACCAGAGCCAACCCACCGGCAGATACGGATGCTTGCCGGAGCCGGCCGCAACCCCTGCAGAAATCAGCAAGAGAACCAGCACGGCCGCACCAACGGTCCCGAGTGCCAAACGGTTGGCCAGGTGGGGATAAAACACCGCCAATCCCGACGGATAAAACATCTGCCAAATGTAGGCTGCGCAAGCCGTTAGGGCGTTTTCGAGTCGAAGTGGCAATGCCAGCTTTTCGAAGGACATGGCTGCATCCGTCTGCGCCCGAATCGTCGCCGCGCATGAAGCGGCACTCAGCACCAGGAATGGAATCTTCTCTCGGACCAGGTGAGCAGCCGAAGTTCGTTGATTGTGATATCCCCAGCGCTGCAACGGCCACCAGTCAAGCAGTAGCAGGACGAATGGAACCGTCACCAACATCGGTTTGGACAGCAGTCCCAGCGCGAAGAACAGCAAAGTCAGCCAGTAATCAGGGGAGCGAAAAAACGAGAAGGAAGCTTTGGCTGCTGCATCCTGCTTCTGAGCATAACGGCCATATGTCATTAGCGTCAGCATGAAAAACAGTCCGCTCAGCACGTCCTTCCGTTCCGAGATCCAGGCGACCGACTCCACATGCAGAGGATGAACCGCGAATACCGCCGCCACAAAGGCACTGGGCCACAGAGCGCCTGTCATCTGCTGCATCACCAGGAACAACAGGATCGCTGTTATCCCATGCAGCAGCACGTTTTCGAAATGATGCCCCCATGGATGCAAGCCGTACACCTGGCAGTCGAACATGTGGGTAAGCGTTGTCAGCGGATGCCAGTTACCGCTATGGGCGTGGGTGAATGCCCACTGGACTCCTTCGAATGTTAGTCCATGGACGATCTGCGCATTATCATAGACGTATTGGTTGTCATCGTAGTTAACGAACGCGAATCCGAGCGTCTGGCCAAACACCACCCAAACGGCAGCCGCCAGCAGCAGGCACACCGCAAACGACGGCCAATGAGTATGAGCTGCAATCGGCTGCGACCGTTCCAGGCTTCGCTGAGCAACACGCGCCGGAGGTTTACGCTTCATCCGATGAACAGAGCACTATTCTGAGCACAGAATTTCGAGAAAAGAAGTATCCACTCTCCGGCAAACGGTATTCCGCCAAGCGGCGATGGGTTACGCAAAATGGATGGGGAGAGCTCGTCGGCATCCCGCATGCTGCAGTTTGCAGCTTCACACACGTATTATGCAATTCCGCAACTCGCTCGTCCGATCCCTCGCTGCCACCTTTCTTTGCCTTGCCGTTGCTGCTTCGGCGGACGCCGATACCATCATGCTCGATCCTGACGGAGGCGGAAACGCTCCCAAGCTCAGCCTCGGCTCTTTCCAATTCGCCGCGGGCAATAGCCTCTTCTCGGGCGCACTTCCTTTTACGGTAGGCAACTCATTCCAACTGTTGTTTCAGGCCCCGCTTGCCGCAGTGGTATCAGAAACGGGTGCGTTGATCACGCCGGTCGGGTTGAACGCACCGGGATCAGTCGGCGGTACAGCGCCTTACGAAATCACGGTTGTCGGCAGCGCTACCGAGAAGGTGACAAACGTGAATTTAAGTCCGGAACGTGCAGTGTTTAGACTAGCCGACACGCAATCCGGTGCTTCGTTCGTTGAAATTTATTTCGACAGCAATCGAAACGCCAATCCGCTTCAAGGGACTGGCTACAATGACGGAACTTTGATTCTGGCCGGGATACCGCTGCCCAGCACTCCGGATGGTGGCGTTTTCTCTCAGGCAAATCCGCAACCCAGCCCCGCCTCCGACTTCGACAGCTTTACGCATAACGAATATGCATCGGCTGGACCCAGTGCGACCAACGTCACTTCCATTAGTGGAATTGGTGCGACAAAGCTCGACGTAACTATCACGTACGTGAATCCCGCTTTCTTCGTCGCCCCGGCTTCCGGCGACGCCGGTCGTCAGGTGCAGGTCGGCGACATCGTCACTCTCTCTATCAGCCACGAAACGCCGTTCGATAAAGTCGACCCGTCGCTACGATTCGATGGCACGCCAAACAGTGGCGTTGGCGCCGGACCCACGCCGTCCGCGACTCCGAATGTCGGCGCGATGAATGGGAACAGTGGATCCGATCTGCAAGCGCAGTCGATGATTTCTTCGTCGATCCGCACAGCAACGCCAACACCGGCACCGACCGTTACTCCGACTCCGTCGCCTACGGTAACGCCAACGCCAACTCCCACGCCTACCGCGAGTCCGACGCCAACGTCGACTCCAAATCTCGGAGCCAAAGTCGTGATATCGGCTAATAGGGCGCAGATGCACGAAGGCGGCGCCGACGCGATCATCACCTTCCATTACAAAGGCCCAACCTCGCACGGGGCTGTAACCGTGAATTACTCAACCGGAGGCAATGCTGTTCTGAATACCGATTACACGCTGACCGGAACGCCAGGGACGGTTGTGATTCCGGCGAACGGAACAACGGCAACAATCGTGCTTCACGCCATTCCCGACAACGTCAAGGAGGGCGGTGGCGAAGTTGTCAAAATCTTTGTCGAAGCCGGAACGGGGTATGAGGTGCCTGCGCAAACGGATGCGAGTCGTGTCAGCATCCTGATTCTGGATCCAGCGCCGTAACCGATTGCGGGCCGAGACGAAATCGGCGCGGTTGCCGCGCGGCAACAGCCTCAGTCTGAAGCTTCTGCTAATCCGGCAGCGCTGGTCCCATCCTGCGAGGCGATTGCGCCTTCCCGATCGAACAAGCGCTCCCCCTCAAGCATCGGTCACCGTCAGAAATCGTTAGGCCGAGTTTACTCGCCGGTTCTAAATCAGCCTAACGCCTCAATTCGGCCCAGCAGATCTTTCTTGCTGGTCATCCCAGTTACCTGGTCGCGCAGTTGACCGTTCTTGAAGAAAAGCAGGGACGGGATCGCCCGGATATTAAACTTGGAAGAAAGGCTCTGGTTGTCGTCGACGTTCACTTTCGCGACCTTCACCGATTCCGCCTTCTCCTTGGCGATTTCGTCCAAAAGAGGAGCGATCATTTTGCATGGGCCGCACCATTCCGCCCAGAAATCCACGATTACCGGTTTGTCGCTCTGGGTGACTTCGCGGTCAAAATTCGATTCGTCCAATGTGATAGTCGCAGAGTTATCCATTACCTAAGATACTGCTAAATCTGCGGAAATAAACTCCCGGTCGGCTCAGCAACACGCTGGCTCCTTGGCCGAACTAGGCGAAATAATTCCAAATCTGGACGACGAGGACGATCGCCGACACCCCCAGCAGGCCCCAGCAGAGCGGCATCGGGATGCCGGGATCGGAAGCCTCGACTGCTGCGACCGCGGGGATCGACCTTGCCGCCGGAGCCACCGTAATCGGACTCATCGGTGCCGCCGGCTCCGGCATTGTGCTAAGCGGCTGCGTCTTTTTCATCTGGACTGCGCCGAGCGGTTTGGAAGGTGGATCGGGCAGAACGGTAATACGCGCGGTTTCCTTTTTTGGACCCGCCGTCGAGCCGGGGCGGTTCGCTGACACCGGCGCTGACATGGGGGCGGGGGGTGCCTTTGGGAGTAGTGGTGCTGGTGCTGGTGCTCCCGCTGGCGCTGCTGTCGCAGTTCCACTCGCGGTCACCGGTTTACCTTTGAACAATGGAGGAGGCGTGACCGCTTTCGACGGAGCAGGCGGCAAAGGAGCGTGGGCCATCGGTGGGCGGGCCGCGCCACCTGCGGAACTTGGAGGACGCATGGGGCCCGGACGAGGCGGTAGCGGAGCGCCATTACTGGGTGGCCGCGCCGGCATGTTGATGCGGACTGTATCGCGGCCGGGAGCGCCCGCTCCGGCAGCTGCTCCGCCGGGCCGCGGCGGCAGAGTGATTCGAACTGTCTCCTTCTTCGGTTCCGGTGAATCAGCCATTAGTCATGCCCTGAATCGATTCATAATAAGATGATCGAAACCGCGGAACTTGTCACCCTATAAACGCGAAATCCCGGAGAGACTGGCATGCTTGTCGGCATCGCCAAAGCTACTTTGGAAAATAAATATCTGCGATCGATGCATCGGTTACGCCGCCAACCGGCCGCTCTCTGGTGTAGCGGTGGTCCCGCGGCCGCGGGACCACCGATCTAAATAAACAGGCGGTTGGCAGAACCGCCTCTACAACCTTCGCGAGAACACTGGTGTGATGCATTCCTCAACGCAGGATGGGGAATGAACTCAAACTGGTTTTTTGTTTTTACGCGACCAGATCGTACCCGCGATAGCCGGTGATCTTCCGCACGATAAATTCACCCACCGGGGCAGCTTCATTCAAAACCACACGCGTATCGACATCCGGCGCATCAAATTCCGAGCGGGCGACGAACGGCTCGTCGACTAACAACTTCAACTGGCGGCCCACCCGGGCCTGCGCGAGTTCGAAAGCAATCCGTTGCTGCAAAGCCATTGCGCGCCGGTACCGCAAATTTTTGGTCTTCTGATCAACTTGATTCGGCATCCTGGCAGCGCGCGAACCCTCTTCTCTCGAGTATTTAAAGATCCCCAGCCGCTCGAATCGGGTGCGCTCAATGAATTGCAGTAGTGACTCGAATTCGGCGTCGGTCTCTCCGGGAAAGCCAACAATAAAGGTGGTGCGAAGAGCGACACCAGGAATTGCGGCGCGAAGGTCTTCGATCACGCGTTCAATGTGACTGCGCGACGTCTCCCGGCGCATACGGCCTAACATCTCCTCATGGATGTGTTGAAGCGGCATGTCAATGTAACGAGCTACCTTGCTACACTGCGATATCGTGTTCATGAGCTCGGCGCTCCAATGAGCCGGATGGGTGTACAGCAGACGAATCCAGAACTCGCCATCGACTGATTCAATCTGCTCGAGAAGAGATGCCAGCGTGGGACCGCGAGAGGAATCAACCGGCTGGCGCGGTCCGGCCTTCTGCGTCCACAGGTCCATGCCGTAGTAGGTGGTATCCTGGCTGATCAGGTTGATCTCGCGAACACCTTCACTCACGAGTGCGCGAATTTCCGAAATAACCGAGCTGGGGGAACGACTTCGATGTTTGCCGCGCATTTGCGGGATGACGCAGAACGAACATGGATGATTGCAGCCCTCAGCGATCTTCAGATAGGCCGAATGCGATGGCGTTAGGCGAAACCGAGGTGTGTCGTAATCAGGGATGTAAGTCGGCCGTGACTGCTGGAATACGAGGTCGCCGCCGCGCGCATTAACGGTCCCGGTTTTTGCCAGAAGCCCTTCCACGATGTAGCCGAGCTCTTTTACTTGATCGAGCCCGATGAACAGATCGACCTCCGGCATCTGTTGGTGCAGTTCCTCGGCGTAGCGCTGCGACATGCAACCGCTAACGATGAGCTTTTGATCGGGGCGCAGCGCTTCTCGCTGCGCGTGCGCATCCAGGATGGCTTCGATCGATTCTTCTTTGGCGGCATCGATGAATGCGCAGGTATTGATCACCATGACGTCGGCGTCAGCTGCGTTAGCCGTGACCTCCATGCCCCGCGCTTTGACGCTGCCTAGCATGACTTCCGCGTCGACCAGGTTCTTGGCGCACCCGAGATTCACCATGCCGACCCGAACTAGAGCCTTCGGCGTAATTGGCATGGTACTCGTACTTATCGAGCCGGTTTCGTTCATTGTTCCTTTTGCAGCATCCCGCGCGTAGCTATCTCATCCCGAGCGAAGGGAGGGACCTCTCAAATGCGGAACGCGTCACACAAGTAGGAGAGGTCATTCGTTCTTCGGTTCCGCTGCGCTGCGCTCAGAATGACAGTAGAAATGATTTCACAATCAAAGATGCTCAGGATGACAATCCTTCACTCCACCGAGATATCCGAATCGTCTTCCGCGATCGACTTACCGTTCTTCTTAATCTGAATCGCCTCACGGTCCAGAACTCGGATGGCTACGCGTTCTCCGCGAAATTCCAACGTTCCGTCGGACGGGGAGACCCAGCGCTCGAACGCAGGGACGGTCTTCTCGTTATCCACTACAACCTTAATATAGGTCTTCTTCAGCGGGCGGATTGCCACGCGGTTCGGGCCAGCAGGCTGAGCAGTTTTCGTCAGGTCCTCCGCGCGGACTGGCTCGGCCCGTCGCACCTCGGGCTCACTCGCTTTGGTGGCGGGCGTGGCGGCTGCAGCGGGTGGAGTGGACGTGTTTATCGCCAAAGCAGGTGTGGCAGACGCAGCTGTCACTGGGGGCGCGGACGCCACGGTCGCAGGTGTTGATACAGCCACTGGTGGCGGAGTTGAGACGGGTCTTCGATCGGGAGCCGATTGCGCCGTGATTGGCACCGTCGTGGTGTAAGGGCCCGAAGCTGATGTCGTCGCCCGAGCCGGTGACTGAACTACGGCTGGCGTATTCGGCGTTTGAGGCGCGAGTCGACGCAAGTTGACCAGCAGTTTGCCTAACCAAAATCCAACGACGATTACGATGATGCCGATGATTAACGGCATGAGCGAGGGCCGGCCTTCGCTTCCCGAACTTGACGGCGTAGCTGGCCGGCTCGGTCTGCGCCTAACCACCGGGGTCCGAACTGCTGCCGGTGCCGGCTCTTCCTGCAAGTAGGAATAGCCATCCACGGTCACGTGCTGGGAAGTCTCAAACGCCTCCAGGTAGGGGCCCACGTCCACATCCAGAAACTTGCCGTAGATCTGAAGGAAACCCTTGGCGTAGGCCAGGCTGGGAAACTGCGAAAAGTCATCAGCCTCGATCTCGGCGAGGCGGGAAGGCCGGATCTTGGTCATTCGGGCCGCCTCGTCCAGCGTGAGACCGCGTGCGATACGCGATTCTTGAAACTTTTTGCCTAGGCCTTCGATTGTCATCTGGGGTAATGGAACGGCTAGACTGCGGCGTCGAGATCGACCAGGATCTCGCGCGGTTTGGCGCCTTCACCGGGACCCAAAATACCGCGCTGCTCCAGAATATCAACGATGCGGGCCGCCCGGGTGTAACCCAGCCGTAGTCGCCTCTGTAACAATGATGTGGAGGCTCGCTTCTCCTGCCGGATGATCTCCAGGCATTTCTCGACCAGTTCCTCGTCTTCCTCGGTGACGTCATCTGCCGGCGTGCTCGAGGACTGAAGTTTTTCGTGCATGGCGGCGTCGAACGCGGGCGGCGCCTGGGTCGAAACAAACTCGACAACGCGACGCAGTTCTTCGTCTGTGACCAGGACACCCTGGGCCCGGATGAGTCGTGAGGTGCTCGGCGGTAGGTACAGCATGTCGCCCTGGCCTAACAGGCGGTCGGCGCCGTTCTCATCCAGAATGACCCGGCTGTCGATCTTCGATGCGACCTGAAACGCGATGCGGCTCGGGATGTTCGCTTTGATGACGCCGGTGATTACGTCGGCGCGCGGAGTTTGGGTTGCGACGATCAGATGAATGCCGGCTGCCCGCGCCATCTGGGTGATGCGAGCGATGGCGCTTTCCACATCGGCCGGCGCGGTCTGCATCAGGTCAGCCAGCTCGTCGATGATTACGACAATGTAGGGAATCTTGTCTGGGATAACGAGTTCGTCGTCGCGTGGAACTTTAATGTCACTGGAGGCGCGAGATCCGGCGAGGCCGCCCGAGCTTTCATTCGCCAGGTTCTTCCCTCCATTTGCCGATTCCTCGTCGAGCTCTTTCTGAGTTTTCTTGGGTGGCCGCGCATTGAACGAGATGATGTTGCGGACACCGACTCGGGCGAAAAGTTTGTAGCGCCGCTCCATCTCCTCAATGAGCCAGCGAAGGGCGAGTAGCACTTTTTTGGGATCGACCACCACCGGAAATGCGAGATGCGGTAACGAGTTGTAGAGCTGCATCTCGACCACCTTTGGGTCGATCATGATGAACCGCAGTTCTTCCGGGGTGAACCGCAGAAGCATGCTCGAGATCAGGGCATTAATGCACACGCTCTTGCCGCTCCCGGTGGTGCCGGCTACCAGCAAGTGGGGCATCTGCGCCAGGTCGGCGATGATGGTCTTGCCGTAAACATCTTTGCCGAGCGCCAGCGGGATGCGGCTTCGCGTCTTCGCTTCCTCCCAATCGGCTGATTGCATCAGCTCCCGCAGTGTCACGGTAACCTTGCGCGGATTTGCCAGCTCGATGCCAACGGTGTCTTTACCCGGGATTGGCGCGAGGATATTGATTCGTTCGGCCCGCGTGGCCCGGGCCAGATCCCGTTCCAGACTAACGATCTTGTCGACACGAATGCCTTTGGCTGGATAGACTTCGTAGCGGGTGATCGTCGGTCCCTTGGTGATGTCCCCCGGTGCAACCGCGATTCCGAATTGTCCCAGCGTTTCAATCAAGATCTGCTGCACTCGTTCCAGCTCAGCGGGATCCGCCGCGGTGCGACCTGCTTGATCGTGCTCGTCCAGCAGGTCGATCCCAGGCAGCGTGTAATTGTCCGTGGTTTTCCAGTCGTGGCTGGTTAGGCCGCCGCCGGGTTTCTCACCGATGCCGCGCAGTTCGGCCAAGGACGGTTTCCGGCGGCCCGCGCGCTGGTCGGTGGGCAACGCGTTGGTATCTACCACCTTGGGCTTCGGCCGGTTCGCGAGTTCTTCGGCCGTGATAAATGGTGTCGACGGGTCCGAAACGGCCGCGCCTTTCTTCTTCAGCTGTTTTTCGATAACGCGCCGTTGTTTTGCGAGCTGCTTTTGGCTGATTTCCAGCTGGCCCTTCAGATCCGATTTGCGTAACTGCCGACGCAGTCGCCATTCCCGGAGATTCGTTAGGCCGCTCCGGCATGCGGCTACCGTTTGTCGAACGAGATGAACCGGCCGCAGTCCGGTTGTTAAAATCAAAGCGGCCAGGTAAACGGCACCCAGCAAAACGTACGAGCCAACCTTTCCCAT
Organism: Chthoniobacterales bacterium; assembly: GCA_045809745.1. Lineage (GTDB taxonomy): Bacteria > Verrucomicrobiota > Verrucomicrobiia > Chthoniobacterales > UBA10450 > DATFCK01. The sequence goes on from JBJMXE010000148.1 coordinate 57,754, forward strand.
CGCGCTCAGCAGGATGGTGCGGCCGAAGAAATACCCCATCCAACCTCCCGGCCCGGGAATATTGAACGCAGTTTTCCAGCCGGTTAGGTGACGTGTTTGCAATTGCAAGAGACACGCGCCCGACACGATCAGGAGCGAGATCCAAACGATCCGGGAGGTCACTCGCAGGCTTGGATAAAATAACTTTGCGCCGCCAAATCCG
>JBJMXE010000149.1:0-15635 GCA_045809745.1 Chthoniobacterales bacterium
GTGCTGCCAATGTCATTATTCAAATTTTGGCCTGAACAAGAAGACACAGGCCGTCCCAGACTATTGGTTCCCGCACCGCTAATCTGCCAGCGGTCGAATGTTGATATCCGCCCTATTCGGGGATCAATTTTTTGTGCGGCCTGGCCGGTTGGCGCGCACAGTATCCCGTTGATTTGGGCGCGTCGCTAACTGCTGCTGGCTCTGGCTGCCGGTGATGAAGGTGAGCCGATAAAAGTGTGCCGAATTATCGCCCGAGGTGCTTGCAGTAAATGAGTAGGTTCCGTCCACGACCGTTGGCTGAGTGGTCACATCCTGCCAGTTCGTATTCGGACCCAGCGCAGTCGTCTCCTGAACGGCAGGCCCGGTGCATGACCCCGGCCAAAACAAGGTGACGTTGTTGTTGTCCGCGAGCTCGATGCCCAGGTTCGGCGTTAATAAAAAGGTGTCCTCCTGATTAAAGCGGGTTCCCCAGGCGACGATCTGGCCTTGATCGCTAATCCCATTCGCTTCCACCAGCGTCCAACCGGTCAGGGGGCTTACCTGCGGGTTCAGATCTTTAACGCCTCCAGTTGAATTGTAAATCAAGGCATGCGTGGAAGCAGCGATAACCACGGTGCCGACCACTTGTCCGCACGAATTGATCCCGTAGGCGGAGATATCGTCATAGCCCAGGCTGATATCGGTCAGGTTGTTGCCGTTAGGGCCAGTGCGAAAGACGTGCACTTTGCCCTGACCGGTAAAAGCTGTGCCAACTGCCTGTCCCGACGCATTTACCGCTTGGGCGAAACTGCGGATACCGCCAAGAGTGCCAAGATCTTTGAGTGGTCCGCCATTTGGACCGCTCAAAAAGGCATGAGACTCCCCATTGACTGTGCCTGAACCGCAAACCTGTCCGGAGGCGTTAACGCCGCTGCCAAGACTTTGTATGTCATTGTTTATGGTACCGATATCGATCAATGGTCCACCGTTGGGCCCGCTCAAACTGGCGTGCTGCCGACGATTAGAGTCTATGGAATATCCGGTCACCTGTCCGCTGTCGTTAACACCGAATCCCCGGGATTCATCGAGTGCGGCGCCATTAAAGGTGCCCAAATCAGTAAGTCCTCCTCCGTTAGGCGCACTCAAAAACCCGTGCGTATGATTGTTCGCTGTCGTGAAATTTCCGGCAACCTGCCCGAATTGATTTACGCTGGAGCCACTGCTGGAGCTGCCGCCAAGCGTGCCAAGATCCGTTAACGGCCCACCATTGGGCGCGCTCAAATAAGCATGGCCCCCGTCAGTCTGGCCGGTGATCTGGCCATAGATGTTAATCGCATTGCCCAAACCAGCCGCCGCGCCCAAATCTTTCGCAGTGTAGGTCGCTGGTCCCTTCGTAACATGAAGGGCCACTGAGACCGAATCAACTTCGATGTCCGCACCGGCATTGCTCGCGCTAATGTCGCTGAACTGAAGTGTGGTCGCGGTCGAATCGGCAATGAAAGTGTAATGATAATGCACGAAGATGACCCGATCAGGGTTGTTTGTTCCGGCGTAATACGGCGTCAGAATCTGGTCGATCAAACTATTGCTACCGATAACCTGGACGTGAAGCTGCATCGGGCTGTTGAAATTGACGCCGGCCACGCCGGTGTCGAAATCTAGGGAATAGATCCCGCCTGGTATGGTCACGAACGACTGAGAAAGAACGTTATCCTGAGAATCTCCGACCGCGCCAAGGGCTGCTGAATGAGTTCCGCTGGTTGCGCCTTGAGTCGTGGAAAGAGCCTTTCCGTTACCCGAAACGGTCCAGCCGGTGACTGTGCCTAACGTGTCGAACGGCCCGGTTTCAAAATCGCCGTTGATCAACGGCAAGGTTGTAGGCGGAGACGAAGGTCCGCCCGAGGCCGCTTGGATCAAGGCCAACAGAAAAATGAAGCTCTGCAACCCCTTTCGCACCGACGGACCCATGGGATGAGACTAACATGGTGGCAGCAAAAAAGGCGATGCTGAAACCTAAGGCACGGTGCCGGATATTCCCCTACGCCACGTCGCCGGGCCGGGCAAGATCGGTGGACGCCTAATATGCTGGCCTGGCGTCAGTTAGGCCGGCGCGTTAGCCAGACTATCAAGCCTGATTCTTCCCGGCGAAGTGCAGGTATTCCAAAATATCGCTGCGCAGCCGGAGGAATTCGCCGCTACTGCGCTGTCGAGGCCGATCCAGATCCACCGAAATGGTCCTCTCAATTCGTCCTGGTCGCGGCGTCATAATCAGGATTCGATCACTCATATAAATGGCTTCGTCGATGTCATGAGTGACCAAAACGATGGTGGTGCGACGGGCCTGCCACAGCCGGAGCACTTCATCCTGCATTTTCATGCGCGTGAATGCGTCCAGCGCTCCGAGCGGTTCGTCGAGCAACATCACTTTGGGATGGTTGATCAGGGCGCGCGCCAAAGCGACACGCTGCGACATTCCGCCGGATAAATGATGGGGATAGGCGGTGGCAAACGATTCCAATCCAACCAATCGCATGAACTCGTCCACTTCGGCTCGGCGCTCGTGTAATACGCCTCGAGCCGCCAGGCCCGCCTCAATATTTCGCCTAACGGTTAACCACGGAAATAGGTTCGGGTCCTGAAAAACAAGGCCGCGCTCAGCACTCGGACCGACAATGACTTTACCGTCGACCAGGAGATCGCCGGAATCGGGAAAGTCGAGACCGGCAACAAGCCGCAGCAGAGTGGATTTACCGCAGCCGCTTGGGCCGACGAGAGAGACCAATTCGCCGTCAGCCTGCGCCATGGAGATGCTCTCAAGCGCGGCTCGCTTGTCGGCGGAATCCTCTGGTGCGGGAAAGCTTTTAGCGACATCCCGCAGAACGAGCGACGGCTCTACCACCGGATCATCCCTTTTTGCCAGACCAAAACCCGATCGCGGATTTTGAACAGCACAGTCATGATGGTGGAGAAGAACGCGGCCATGATGACAAGGGCAGCATAGACCTTTCCGTACTCCGCCCAACCTTGAGCCCAACTGACATACCAGCCGAGGCCGGATTTCACACCAACACTCTCGGCGACGACGAGCGTAAGGAATGAAGCACCCAATCCCATGAACAAACCGACGAAGATGCTCGGCAAGGCCGCGGGAATGGCTACGCGAAATATCAGAAACCGTTGGTTCGCGCCTAACGTCCGGGCGACGTCGAGATAAGACGCCCGCGTATTGGACACACCAGACGCGGTTAACATTGTCACGGGGAACCACACCGCGAGCGCAATCAACCCGGCGGCGGACAGAACGGCCGATGGAGAAATAACCATGACCAACGGAATCCAGGCGGTCGCCGGCACCGGTCCCACTACTTTCAGGAGTGGCATGCCCCAGTAGCGCGCCGTTCCCGACCAGCCGATACAGACACCGCTGATCAGTCCGACCAACACGCCGAGGCCGTAGCCCCCCAGCAAAAGGACCAGCGAATGCCACGTGCTATCAAACAGCAGCAAGCGATCATTCACGATGCTTTGCAACACTCCGGCGGGACTCGGAAAATAGGGGAGAGGCAGCCAGTGAAAACCTGCGGTGATCACTTCCCAAATGCATAACAGTAGAATCGCCGCGGTGAACAGCGGGCGCATGCGCCACATCGCCGCGCGCAGAGAGGGCCACCGCCGTTGGATCATTGCCGCGGTAACGGCAACAAACAAAAAGCTCGACAGAAAAGTGCTGTAGGTCCGGCTTTCGGCAGGCAATTCGTGACTGGAAATCAGGAGATGGACGCCTAACGATATGGCGCCGGCGAGAGGGACTGCGATCAGGGTTGACTTCGACAGTTTTTTTGCGTGCTCGACCGCGGCCGGATCCCGTATGACCGTCGATTGATCGGACGATCTACGGGCCTGATCGTTTACTTCTGCGAGACGAGAGGCTTCCGCGCTTTGCAGCATGATTCTTCCTTGTCCTGCAAAATCAGTTCGGCGAACAGGCGGATGTCCTGATCCGGCGGAACCTGACCGCCGGCGACCCGTTCAACCTGAAGATTCTGAAGCCACTCGTCCGAAACACCATCAAGGTGAACGAACGCTCGCTTTGCCAATTCAGGAACATTGGTGGTTGGACTCAACATTCCCGCCACCTTCATCTCCGCAGCAGCAGAGCTCACGGCCTGTTCCGCGCCGGACACGCTCGGGACATATCGGAGGTGGGAGATGGCTACGGTGTTTAGCTCGGGATTTGAACCAAGATATTTCTTCTCCACGGACAAACGCGCCGCTGCCGCCGGATTAGCCTCCACCCATTTGGCCGCCTTTAATAACGCGCGGGTGCCGCCGGCTGCTGCCTTCGGGTTGGCGTTCAGAAATTTGCCGTTCACGATCACGGCGCAGCAATACTCGTCCTTGTAAGGCGCGTCTTTCGCCTGATCAGCAACATTGACGACTTTTCCTTCGGCTAGCAATAAGCTGCCGATCGGTTCGGAATCGGCGACGGCGTCCACTTCTCCTTTATCGAGTGCCAGGCCAAGCTCGCCCGCAGGGAAAACACGCCAGCTGATTTCTTTGCCAGCATCGATGCCGTTGGCGCCCAGAACGCGATTCGCGAAAATGAACGGCGGTGTACCCATTCCCGGTACGCCGATCCGTTTACCTCGCAGATCGGTGATCTGTCGAATAGCACTTTTCGCGGATGCCTGAACTCGCAAACAGCCGCGGTGAATGCCACCGGTGAACTTTACATCGAGGCCTTGCTCAATCGGTTTCAAAAAATACATGACCAAGTGATGGGTGATGTCGAACCCGCCGAGCGCAAGCACGTCCTTGTAGTTCGCCCATTCACATTTCACCAGGCTAACCTCCAAGCCTTCTTCCTTGAAAAAGCCCTTCTCCACGGCCATGAAAATTGGCGCTTCGCAGGTTAACCCGATGTAACCGACTCGAATCTTGTTCCCACCACCATCGACAGGGTTCGGCGCTTTGTTGCAGCCGGCGCCGCTCAGAACAATGAGTGCCGCGAGCGAGGTGGAAAAACGGTTCATCTATTTCGTTTTGAGAAGCTTCTGAATAAAGCAGCGCGCAGAAGCGAGGGAAGCGAAATCTGAGATGCAATTCGCGGCGGCGGCGAAACTTCAGAACATCGGCGGGCGGCCGATGCCACATCACGCAGCTAAAGCAATTGGTACGGGTCAACATCGACGGCGACGGCGACATCTTCCGGAAACGGCAGCTTGTCGAGCGTCTCCCGGACCAGCCGGCTTAACCGCATGATCGCTTTGCCGCGCAGCAGGATGTGGAACCGGAACTGTCCCTGAAGTTTTTCCAAAGGCGCGGGTGTCGCATCGCCAACCGTGAACTCGGATCCAAGATACTCCTTCAAACGGCGGACCAGGGTTTCGCCCGAGAGCTTGGCCCGGCCTTCGTGATTCGATCGCACCGTGATTAGAACCGCGTGTTTGAACGGTGGAAAATCGCACCGTTCCCTGAATTCAAGTTCCTGTTCGAAGTAACCCTCAAAATCGTGATGTCGCGCAAACTGAATCGAAGGGCTAAACGGCGTGTAGGTCTGGACAAAGACTTCGCCGCGAACTTCCCCTCTTCCGGCACGTCCCGACACCTGAGTCAGCAGCTGGAATGTTCGCTCGCCGGCGCGGAAATCCGGAAGGTGTAATCCCAAATCGGCATTGATGATCCCGACCAGCGTCACATTCGGGAAATGCAAACCTTTGGCAATCATTTGCGTGCCGACGAGGATGTCGATCTTGCCGGCGCGGAATGCGCGGAGCGTTTCTCGATAGGCTTCCTTGCGCGTCATTGAATCCGCGTCCATGCGGCGCACAACGGACTGCGGGAACATATGTGCCACCGTTGATTCTACTTTTTCTGTGCCGAACCCGGCGTAGATCAGCGCGTCTTTGCCGCAGGCCGGACATTTTCGGGGCACCGCCGCGGTGTGGCCACACAAATGACAACTCAGCCGCGCCATTTGCCGATGAAACGTCAGCGCAACGCTGCAGTTAGGGCATTCCCGCGCTTCACCGCATTCGCTGCACAAGAGTGAAGTAGAAAAACCGCGCCGATTCAGGAACAAAATCGTTTGTTCGCGTTTGCTCAGTCGGTCGGTTATCGCGCTCCTCAATTTCTCCGACAGAATCGCCGCTGTTTTTTCTTTCCGTCGCTCCTGCCGCAAATCGATTATCCGGATCTGCGGCATCTGTTTGTCGTCGATGCGCTGGCTGAGATTAGCCAGCTGGTATTTTCCGCGCGTGGCGTTGTGATAACTCTCAAGCGATGGGGTCGCACTGCCGAGCACAACGACGCAGCCCTCCATCTTCGCCCTAACGATCGCGACATCGCGCGCGTGGTAGCGCGGGGCATCCTCCTGCTTGTAGGTGCTCTCGTGCTCTTCATCGACGACGATCAGTCCCAGCTGCTTCAATGGCGCAAACACGGCGCTCCGGGCTCCGACTACAATGCGCGCTTTGCCGGAATGAATTTTATGCCATTCGTCATGGCGTTCGCCCTCGGATAGGTGGCTATGTAACACCGCGACCATATCAGCGTCCTCGGCGAATCGGCCCTTGAATCGCTCAACCGTTTGCGGAGTTAGCGAGATCTCAGGCACCAAAACGATCGCCGTGCAGCCACGCGTTTGCGCGGCACGAATGGCCTGCAGGTAAACCTCCGTCTTACCGCTGCCGGTTACGCCGTGAAGAAGAATTGGCCGAGCCGAACCAGGGGCGATCATGGCGTCTTCAATCACTCGCAGCGCCGCCAACTGCTCCGCATTCATCGATAGGTTTGTGGTAGCCAAAATGTGATCTTCGGCATGCGGATCGCGAACCATTGCTTCTTCGCGGAGCTCAACCCATCCGCGTTTGGCCAACGCGCGCAGCGTCTGGTTATCCAGGGAAACTTGTCGCAGCAATTCCGCGGCGGGCATGGGAGCACTGAGCTTTCCGATTGCTTCGGCGAGCTCCGCCTGACGCGGCGCGCGTTTGCGCAGTGCTTCCAACTCCTCCGGCAACACGGAGCGACTCGGGTGCACAACCAACTGCTTTTTCCAACCGACCTGCGCTTTCCGAACCACTTGCGGCAGAAGACTCCGAATCACGGTCTCGATGGGGCAGCAGTAATACCCGCTCATCCACCGGGCCAATTCGAGTAACCGAGTGCTTAGGATCGGACTATCGCCGACCACCGCTTCTACCGGACGGATGCCTCGGGCATCACTCTCCTCGAGTACGGCCAGAACTGTCGCCAGGGCGGACTTGTCCCGAAACGGCACGCGCACCCGGGACCCGACATCGACTCGGGCCGCCAGAGACTCCGGCAGTGCATAATCGAGCTCGCGATGGATCGCGCGGTCGATGATGACTCGGACGTAATTGGGTTTTGCCAAGGCAGCCACTTACAAACTTAAATTATAGCCGCGGTCATGCATGCATTGCAGTTCCCCTGGGAGTCGGCATGTTTCGCGACGCGGCGATGCGATTGTTGAGCGTGCAAATTTTCTAGTTCAAAAGTGGTTCGATTCACCTTCAAGTTCATTCTCGTTGTACTGCTCGCCGTAGCTGCGAGTTTCGTTTATCTGGCGCTCGGCTCGGGCGATCCAGTTTACACAATGTTCGAATGGATGAGCCCCGCGCGGTTCCAACAATACGACCGTCTCATTACTGCTGTCGCTACCGAACACCATCTTGATCCAATGCTGGTGAAGGCGGTGGTCTGGCGTGAAAGCCGGTTCGATCCGCAAAAATTTGGGAGCGCCGGCGAACGAGGATTGATGCAGGTAACGGAGAACGCCGCGAACGAGTGGGCCCGCGAAACTAAAGCCGATAATTTCCGGGTGGAGGAATTGTTCGATCCCAAAACTAATCTCGAGGCCGGAAGCTGGTACTTGAGACGCGCCAGCCAGCATTGGGAACACCAATCCGATCCCACGCCATTCGCGCTGGCAGAATACAACGCCGGTGCGAGCCGGGTTCAGCGCTGGGCCGGTGCGGGAGCAGCCGCAAACATTTCGACCAAAGATTTCTTAAGCAGTATCGACTTCCCCGGCACGCGCAATTACGTCGATTCAGTAATGTCGCGATACCGATTTTACAAGCGAAGAGGGCGAATGTAAGACAGGCGAGTTGCCGCGGCGATCTGCGCAACATCGCGCCGTTCCTTTCCTTGTCATGTCGAGCGAGGTCGAGACATCTTTACTCCATCTCTGCGGAGCTTATTCCCTCGCTTTCGCTGGCAGGTCGAAAGATCTCTCGACTTCGGTCGAGATGACAAAATAGAGACTGCCCGCACCGCCCCATTTCTGCGGGCCGACGACAGCGACCGATCAGGGCCGCGTTACACTCAATCGCAAGAACAGATGATCGGAAGTGCCGGGATCGACCTTTACTTTGACCAGCTCCAAGTCTCCTGCCGTCGAAACGATTTCCTCCTGAGTCGTTGCCGGCGACCAGGAAACCAGATCGGGCGACTGCTTCACTTCGTAGACGATATCGTTAGGCGACGCGATCAGCCGCCAAAACGTTAGCGTCACTCGGTCCGCTTCGGACCCAACGTGAGGATCCGCGATGACACTGCAAATCCAAGCCAACTCCGACGAGATCCGGCTGGCGTAAAAGGCGGTCGGCACCGGGTCCGGGCCGGAAATTTGAACAAACATGGACGGATCGCTCCCGTCGCGAGTGTAAAACCCGCGAGCATCGAAGATCGCAGAGGTGAAATCACAGCCCGCCGTTGGAGCGCTGTAAAGGTCATCAACAAAGGAGTTGATTCCGCCAAACTTCCACATCCCTCCGACATTCAAGAAAATTGCGCCTCCCGAGTCGCCGCTGGACAGATGCGCCTCGTTCGGCCGGTCGTTAGGCGCGATATGTTGATCAAAATCAGCGGCAAGAAGATCATGCCCCTGATACGGGACAATGGCGGTCACATCGTTCTCTCCCCACCGCCGAGTGCCTTCCGTGTCTTTCGCCCAATCCCATCCCCGTAGAGTTCCGTTGAGATAACGCTCGGCGCCGCGCCGCGTACCCCTGCCAATCACGACCAGGTGCTGTCCCACTTCATCGCGGGCGGTAAACAGCGGGGCAAATTGCGGGAAGCTGCCGGCAATCTTCCAAATCAGAAGATCACTGCCCGGAAGAGAAAATGAGCCAACGGTTGGATAGCTGACATTCTGAAATACCAAACCGCTGCCGGCCTGTCCGACGTGAGCGGCACTGATAAAGAAGTTTGGAGACACCGGCGTCCCGAGATTGCCGCCCCAGTCGCCCTCGTATTGCCACCCGCTATTGAGTAGCGGCCCAGCGGGAGCGGTCGTATTCACGGCGGGATCACCGGTATCCAGCAAGATGACCGCACCCAATTTGGAAATCGCCACGCAACACATGCCGATCACCAGGGGGAACTTTTTCATCGGGGCCCGTAGAATAGCACATTTGATCGTGGAGGGACGAGCTCGTCTCGTCCCAAATTGATTGGATTTCCCGGGCCGGCAGCCTCGCGACCGGTGCCGCCACTTAGCCGGGCTCTGCAGCCCCCACAGCTACGTCATTCCGGGCGAAGGCGAGGAACCTCGCCGATGCAGCACACGTCACGCAAGTAGGGGGGGCCTTCGTTCTTCGGCTCCGCTGCCCTGCGCTCAGAATGACGGTGGAATATCCGATAAGTGGGACGAGACAAGCTCGTGCCTCCGTTCGGCTCCGCCAGTCGACGGTCGCCCTTTCTTCGTTAATGGTGAAGTTGTGGACAAAGCCGCTATCGCCAAGGCGCTGGAAGAGATCGGCACGTTGCTGGAATTGAAGGACGAGAATCCGTTTAAAATCCGGGCATACTCGAATGCGGCGCGATCGATCGAGGCCTGGGGTGGCAATGTTTCGGATCTCCAGGATGAAGAGGCGTTGGCCAAGATCCCGGGGATCGGGAAAGCTATTGCGGCCAAGGTAAAAGAACTCGCCGCCACCGGTGCACTAAAATACCTCTCGGAACTCCGCGCCGAATTTCCTCCCGCCATTCTCCAGCTTTTTTCGATCTCGGGTCTGGGCGCCAAGAAAATCAAAGCGCTCCACGAACAGCTGCACATCAATTCCATTGAAGAGCTGCAAAACGCATGCAAAGCCGGTCGCGTAGCCCAACTCCCTGGATTCGGCGAAACCACCCAGGCCAAGATATGCCATGAGATTGAGCAGAGAGCGCAACACGTCGGGTCCTTCCAGTTAGGCCAGATTGCGGGAGAAGCGGAAACTCTGCTTGCCGAGCTCAAGAACAATTCAGCGGTTCTCCGGGCTGAGCTTGCCGGAAGCTATCGTCGTCGAAAAGAAATCGTGCGCGATCTGGATTACATCGTCGCGACAAAAGAACCCGAGATCATCACCCAGTGGCTGGTTAGTCATCCGTTTGTGGAATCGGTGATTGCCCAGGGCACTACCAAAACGAGTGTTCGGCTGCGCTCCGGCATTCAGTGCGATCTGAGAGTAGTCGCTCTGGCGGAATATCCTTTCGCCCTGAATTACTTCACCGGAAGCAAGGAACATAATATCGAGATGCGGAACCGCGCGCTGAAGCGCGGCTGGACCTTGAACGAATACCGTCTGGCCCCGCTCCCTGCTGAGTCTGCTTCGTCGAAAAAGAAAAGAAAAAAACCGACGACGGAAAAGGTTCCATCGATCCAAGATGAGACGGAACTTTATAGTGCGCTTGATCTCGATTACGTACCGCCGGAGCTCCGCGAAAATTGTGGAGAATTCGAAGCGGCTGAAAATCACACTCTGCCGCGGCTGATCGAGAAAGAAAACCTACGAGGAACCTTTCATTGTCACACCACGGCCAGCGACGGCCACAACACGCTGGAGGAAATGGCCGCTGCGGCCCAGGAACTTGGTCTCGGCTACCTCGGCGTGGCGGAACACAGCCGGAGCTCCATTCAGGCACACGGACTCGATGAAGTGAAGTTGCGCGCTCAAATGCAACGAATCAAAGAGCTGAACAAGCAATTCGACGGATTCAGGCTGTTCGCCGGAATCGAGTGCGACATATTGCGGGACGGATCGCTTGATTTTCCGGACGAGATCCTGGCTCAGCTCGACTTCGTAGTTGCTTCCGTGCATTCGGTTTTCAATCTGGAAGAGGCAGAGATGACTCGGCGGGTGATCCGCGCGATACAAAATCCTTTTGTTACGATTCTTGCCCATCCAACCGGAAGGCTGCTGCTGAAGCGCGACGCCTACGCAATTGATATTCCCGCCGTACTGGATGCCGCCGCGGCTAGTGGAACATGGGTAGAACTCAACGCTGCGCCAAAGCGTCTCGATCTGGACTGGCGCTGGTGGCCGCTGGCCAAACAAAAGGGCGTTAAATGCGTGATCGATCCGGACGCACACCGCACCGAACGACTTCAGGACCTATGGTTCGGTATCGGTGCAGCCCGCAAAGGTTGGCTCACCAAAACCGATGTGGTGAACTGTCTGCCGTTAGGCAAAATTGAAATGGCGCTGCGGGAGAAGCGGGCTCGTAAGAAGTTGTAGAGGCGGTTGTGTCAACCGCGTATATATCGGTTCGGGTGGTTGACACAACCACCGCTACAAACGCGCGATACGAAGAAAACGGTCCGACGTTCCGTTCAATTCACAAATGTGACCGCGCTGTCCGATTGATGCGTGAATTGGCCAGGTCCCCTCGACTGCGCGGGCCGACGAGGCTTGTCCAATTCGGTTGTAGCCGGCGTCGATGATCCCGGTTGGCGGGTTTTGCACGGACTGACCAAAGCCACAGACCGGGGTCAGCGACCCCGGCTACAATGTTTCAATCCATGGTTTGTCCGGCACTGCTCGCTGTGGAAGAAACATCGTCAGACACTTGCACGCGCCGCCCGCCTTCAGGAATTCTGTCATTGGCAAGGTGTGGCAGCGATATCCGCGCTCGTGCAGTTTTGCCACAAGGTTAGGCGCGCCTTCCGGCAGCACAATGTTCCGCTCAAGTACGACCGCGTTGCACGAAAAATGAGCCGCTTCCTCTGCTTCTACGTCGATCAGGTTTGGCACGTGGTCGCGAATGGCGCGCTGGCCGTACTCGTCGAACGCCTCCGGAAACCAGAATGCGCCGCCGTCCGGCAGCGGACAGAAGCAGGTATCGAGGTGATAAAATCGGGCGTTCACCAGCTCCACGGAAATGACAAGGCAACTCAACATGTCTGCCACCGCGCGATGTGACTGAATATCGGAGCGAAATTTGTAGCCGCAAAATAAGGCGTCCCCGCCGAACAGCGCGTCGCCTTCTCCCTCGAAGAATAACCTGTCCGATAGCCAGAGCGTCTCGTACCCGTGCTCTTCCATCCATCGAACAAAAAATGGAGCCTCGCCCGCCCGCTCCTTGTGTCGAAAGTTGCTGGGAATAAATTTCTTGCCGACGGTTAGTCCGGCGTTGGCAGTAAACACCATGTCCGGGAGCTTCGGCTGCGGATCGACGAGGTATATCTTACACTCGAGTCGCGACAGCGTGTCGTAGAGACCCTTCCATTGTTGCTGAGCCAGGGCTGCTTCGGCGCCGCGAGACCGGCTCATCCATGGATTGATCTCATACTCAATGCCATAATGGTCGGGCGGACAGAGCAATAATTCGCGCATAGACCTGACTAGTTCGCCGATTTGCGGATTGCTCCTACTGCTTCGCAAAGTTCGCGCAAAAAGGGGTCAAGATCGGTTACCAACCCAATCGATTGGAATGGTTGTTGATCCACGATCAACGCGACTGTGGCCGGATTGATATCGACACAAATCGTTTTCACCGATGGCGCCAGCATACTCGCCACCGCCAGGGAATGCTGAACTGTGCCTAACAACAGGACGTGAGTGACCTCGCTCAGCTTTTCCCGCATTATTTTCTGGGCCTCAACCACATCCGTCGTGACGCCCGGAATCGGACCTTCGTCTCGAATGGATCCGGTAAGAACGATATCCACGTTCTTGCGAATACAGGCGTGCATGATGCCGCTAGTCAGAATTTTCTTTTCTACCGCCGCCGAAATTCCCCCTACCGCCCGTAGCAGGTTGATCGCGCGAAGATGATTCTCGTGACCAACGCTGGGAAGTGGATGGTCAAGCCTGACTCCGCCTGACGTCCCAAACACCGCGCGCTCGGCATCGTAAACCGCGCATGCGTTCCCGGTGAAAAAACGGTTCACATAGCCGAGTTCGATCAAGCGCTGCAGATATTCTCCCGCGCCGGTGAGCACCACCGCCTTGCCGGCAACGGCAGCAATCTTGCCGCCGCTCTTTCTCGCTTGCTCGAGTTCGTCGGCAATTTCCCGAATCACCGCCGACTTCGGCTCGTTGGCGCCAACAGTCGTATTAATGAACTGAAATAGGTCAGTATGCGAGGTCGCCCGCTGCACCGGAACGACGCGAATTCCTTGCTGACCAATGACGACCTGATCTCCCCTTTTGACGTCGAAAAATTTAACCGCTCGAGCGATACCCTTTGCCGACTCGACCACGATCGCGCTATCCATCATCGCCGGACGAACTTCCATCTCCTGGCCACCGACGCACACGAACGTCTGCTGATTAGTCGTGACGTAGAAATCATCCGGGAATACGCCATTGGCCGGCGCGGGCGCCAGCTTCGCATCGGCCCGCTCCACCACTTCCGCTCCGTGTTGACGCAGGCGTAACATCAACTCACTGAGCTCTTCAGTGGTCTTCGCGCCGACTTCGATCCGGGCAAAGCTTTGGTCGGCGCGGTTTTGGCCGATGGTGATCTCCACTATTTTGAAAGTGGCGCCGCGGGTCAGGATCTGATCCAGCACCTTCGGTAGGATCAGGGAATCAATGATGTGTCCGCGTAACTCGATCGTTTCCGAAGCCATCCGCGGAACTTAGTCCGAGGATGGAACCGATGCCAGCGTAGGCAGATTTTTACCGCGAACTGCGCGAAATGATCCGATATTAGTAGAGCGGTCGTCGGGATTTCGTTCGGCCTTCAATCTCAAGTATTTATGGAGCAACCAAACGTTCGTGGAGCATCGCCCAGTCGAAAAGCGCACCTCGCCCTACGGGACAAATTGAACCGTAAATCGAAGCCGCCGCCGCCGTTCCCGGTTGAGACTCCGCAGACGCCTCGCGAACCGATTCGAAAAGGTCAAAAGAAAGACTGAGAGAGGCGCTTTTTGCCGCGGCGGGCTGACGCCTCTGGACGGTGAGTCAAACGTCTTTACGTTACCCGCCTCCGATTCCTATGGCCAAGAGCGAGAACTTACCGGCGGTAACTGACAAGATATCCGCAGCCTTGGCGACGCGACCCGAGGTGTTCATCACTCATCCAGTCGAACTCAGAATCCTGAAGATGATGGATGACAAGGAGATCGAAGACTACGCCGCCGATCACGGGTGGCGGATCGTTCGCAGAATCGGCGGCCGGCAGATTGAATTCTATAACGATGTGGGCGTCCGGCAGCGCGAGTAGCTCGTTTCTTCTCCTTGGTAGCGGCGATTCACCGAATCGCCATCGTTAGACTATCTGCCTGCGCCCGCTTTGCGTGGTGAAAACCGCTACCTTTGCTACGGTTCCCCCGCAATTGTAGGCCGTTTGATTCGCTTTCTCCCCAAAGCTTACCCTCACGGGCTTCCCGTCTATGTCGCCTGGCTCCCGCCGGCTCCATCCTGCGAGACGGCATCTTAGAAAGTGGCGTCTCACAGAGACGCCCTACAATCAGCTGTCGGAGAACAAACCGGCGATGGGGCTCGTCGCATCAGCGGTGGCTCGCCTTTCGGCCAGACCGATCTCAAACGCATCGCGGCCTGCTTCCACAGCTCGTGCAAACGCATTCGCCATGCGGACCGGATCGGATGCGATTGCTATGGCCGTGTTCACCAGGACCGCATCAGCACCCATTTCCATGGCCTCGGCAGCCTGACTCGGAGCGCCTAACCCGGCGTCCACTACCACCGGCACAGTGGCTTGTTCGATAATGATTTCGATCTGCGGCCGTGTTTCAATTCCGCGATTACTGCCGATTGGCGCGCCTAACGGCATTACCGTTGCGGTTCCAACATCCTGCAACCGCTTCGCCAGAACCGGATCGGCATTAATATAGGGCAAAACGATGAACCCTTCTTTTACGAGCGTCTCGGCAGCGGCAAGTGTTTCGACCGGATCCGGCAGCAAGTAACGTGGGTCGGGATGAATCTCCAGCTTTAACCAGTTAGGCAATCCGGCAGCGACGGCCAGCCTGGCCAGGCGCACTGCTTCGTCGGCATTGCGAGCTCCGCTGGTGTTAGGGAGCACCAAAAATTTCTTCGGATCGACGAAATCAAGAATGTTGGCGAATGGGTCGCGTTTACCGGACAAATCAGCTCGCCGCAGAGCCACTGTCACGATCTCAGTACCGCTGGCGTTCAGCGCATCCCGCATTACTTCGTTCGAAGCGAACTTGCCGGTGCCGACCAGCAGCCGTGAGGTAAATTCACGGTTGGCAATCTTCAATTTGGAGGGCTTATCCGACATCTCTGCTACGATATCGAAACTGCGGCCGGCTTCCAGCGCAGCGACTTTCTCCTTCCGGGGAGCGCAGGCGGCCGCGCCAGCTGGTTTGGGCGCCTCGGGTTCGCCATGTTCGCGGGGCCTGTTTCCTCTTCCAGGCACCGCTCCTGCTGGCGGCGGCA
>JBJMXE010000150.1:0-8411 GCA_045809745.1 Chthoniobacterales bacterium
AAAATATTAACATAAACAAATCTAAAACCATATAACAAAAAAAGAGAAAGTTATAGGTGATCTTCGGTTGACCGTCAATTCATGGCTGTTCGATCCGGAATGGCATCACGACGGCAACATCTCGCTTGGGCTCGGCGTGAAAATGCCCACGGGTCAGGACGACGCTAAGGACCTGTTCCATCAACCAACTGGAATCGTAGAGCGACCGGTCGATCCCGCCATCCAACCGGGTGATGGCGGATGGGGCATTGTGGGGCAGTTGGCCGCCTTTCAGAAGGTTTACACAAACCTTTATGCGTATGCCCAGGGAATTTACCTGAGTAATCCCCGCGATATCAATCACGTGCAACAGCCGACCGGTAACGAGCCGGATTTCACGCTCGGCGAATTCGGTTACATCTTTAATTCCGTTCCGGATCAATACCTGGCGCGCGCTGGCGTGGGTTACCTGATCTGGCCGAAATTCGGGCTGCTGCTGAGCCTGGGCGGCAGGTTGGAAGGCGTGCCGGTCGAAGATTTGATCGGGGATAGCCGAGGCTGGCGGAATGCCGGTTATGCATTTTCAGTCGAGCCCGGAATCGCGATTACCAGAGGCCCGTTTTCTTTTGCCCTAACGGGCCCCGTGGCGGTGCACCGCCACGCGAACAAAAATCTGACGGATGTTAAAGTTTCGAAGCAGCTTGGAGCGGATGTCGGAGGCAATGCCGCGTTCGCCGATTACCTGCTCACCGTCAGCGTCTCGTGGCGCTTTTGACCGATTGTCCGGATCAAGCGGAGGTGGTGCCAGGAAGCTCCTGTTGGTTGCGGCACGAATGTCGCAACCGAGGCCAGCGTTAGTTGGTTGACAGCGTTAAGTGCGTCAGCACTTCGATTTCGGCGGTCTGCGGAAACATGTCGAACGGAGTTACCGATTGGATGGAGAATAATCCAGCAAGACGATTCAAATCGCGGGCGAGAGTAGCGGGATTGCAGGAAACATAGATCAGTGTTTGTGGTCGTAATTCGGCCATCGTATCGAGCACGCCGGCGCTTAGGCCATCAGCAGGTGGATCAATCAGCACGGTCAGCGACGTGTTACGTTCGTGGCATTGGCCGCTGGCCAATGGTGTTGTAAACATCGGCGAGCCGCCGATTCCACTCTGGAAGCCGGCGTTCGGTGGTAACTCCAGCTGCAGCAACTTTGTCAGTTCTTCCTCAACGTCCCCGGCTATATATATCTCTTTGTCCGTCGCGTTCTTGCGTGCTTCTGCTATCGCGAATTTGTCCCAGTCGATTCCAATGATTCGTTGGAATTTGTCGATGAGTGCTTTGGCGAAAAAGCCCGAGCCGCAGTAGGTGTCGATCAGGAGATCCTGGCCGGGCGAAATCATACTGATCAGCTGCTGCCGGAGCGCTTCAGCGACGGCATCGTTTGTCTGGGCGAATATCCGCGGCCCGTTCCCTGCGCGTAAGGCGTAATGTCCATCTTTCGGGTTTGCCGCACGCAGTTCTCGCAGTCCCTCGTTAACTTCTTTCATCGAGATCGGGCAGCGCTCGATATCAATCAGCCGGTTTGATTCGCGCCGGAAAAAGCCAATCACGCCGTCCTGGACGTGCACGGTGATTCGATTCCGATATGCGTAATCGTTGGGCGAGGCAACGATCGGCCGAATCGGAGGTTCCGGGATTTTGCCGATGCGCCGAAGAACATCGCGGACCTGTCGCCATTTTATCTGGAGCTGATGCTCGTAATTGATATGCTGGTAGGCGCACCCGCCGCACCTTGCGAAGTAGGGGCAGACCGGCGCCGTCCGGTGTTCGGACGCTTGCCGGATATCAACGAGTTCAGCCTCGGCGAACTGCTTTTTCTCCCTAACGATGTCAGCAGTGACCGTTTCGTCGTCGATCGTGAACGGAATGAAAACCGCCTTACCGTTGTCGCGGCCGACACCTTTTCCGCCGAAGGCGATATCCTCAATCTTTAGTTCTACGGTGCGCATGAGACGCCGGAAGCTCCAAACATCAATACCCAAGCACCAAAGAAGCTCCAATAACCAAGTTCCAATAGCGTCGCGGATAGTAGGCTACTTCCAGCTTGGAATTTGCAGCTGGGTGCTTCTTTGGGATTTGGCAGCTTGGAAGTTGGAGCTTTAGAGCGCGTCGTTCATGACGCGATCGATCGCTGCCTCCAGTTTCTCGACCTTGATCGGTTTCACCAAGTGCGCTGAGAAACCGGCTTCGAGACTCCGCTCAATGTCGACCTTCATCCCGAATCCGCTGATGGCGATGCCCCGAATCGGTTTCATCGCACGCAGGCACGCGATCAATTCGGTGCCGTTACCGTCGGGCAAGGCGATATCGCTGATCAACAGGTCGAATTGATTCCGGGCCGCCGCTTCCATGGCCGAGCGCACATTTTGCGCGGAGGCTACCAAATGACCCCGCCGCACTAATAAGCGCTCCAGAGCGGTGCAAGTATCATGATGGTCATCCACCAATAGTATCCGCAGCGAGCGAGCTTCCGACACGTTCGTCGGTGCCTGAGGTCCTTGTTCGGGAGGTGAAACCGTATTCATCGTGAGCACGAAGGTGGATCCCTTATCGCGCCCTTCGCTCCGGGCGACCAGGGTCCCACTGTGTGCTTGAGTGAGTGATTTAGAAATCGCGAGGCCGAGGCCCAGTCCACCGAAGCGGGTTTGAAAGGATCGATCGCCTTGCTCAAACGGGTCGAACATTCGCTGCATCACATCAGGTTCCATCCCGATACCGGTATCGAGGACGCTAATTTCCAGGCTTTGCGGTGATGAATTTGTCGTGGACACGGCAATTTCGCCGCCCTCCCTGGTGAATTTGATCGCGTTCTTTAGAAGGTTCCAAATGATCTGCTGAAACTTCGCCGCGTCAGCGCTCACGAAATGCGCTCCGGCTCGCAGGTTGGAATGAACCCGCAATTTTCCGGCAATGGCCTCGCTCCGGCAAATGTCAATGACATTGGAGATCGCTTCGTGCGCGTCGATCGGGGCGAAATGTAGTTGTAATTTGTCGCGCGCTATTCGGGTAAGATCCAGCAGATCGTCTATTAACTGACTCTCCAGTTCCACATTTCTCCGGATCATCGTTAGGGCAGAGCGGGTTTCTTCCGACTGCGTGGGGGCGGATTCGAGGCCGTCCAGTGCGGCAATGACTGGTGTGAGCGGGGTGCGTAGCTCGTGCGAAAGCATTGCCAGAAAGTTGTCCTTGGTTCGATTAGCCGCCTCGACCTCGAGCTTTTGCTGTTCAATGGCATTTTCGGATCGCCGCTGTTCCGCCATTCCTGCGGCCAGGGCCAGCGCGGTAATGGTGGTAAGGACGTTGAAACATTCGAGAATCAGCAACGATTCGTTTGGATCTGGCCGGGCAAATGGGCCGTAGTGGTGGAGCGTTCCCCACATTGCAATCAGCGCGAGCAGAAATATTCCGGAGGCGGCTTCCCGTTGCGACAAGCGGAATGCACTCCAGACGATGATTGGCCCGAGGATAAACGCCACCGGATAATTGAGCCGGCTCAACGACACCCACCCTCCGAACACCACGAGGCTGAGCAAGGCGAGCACCGCCAGTAGCATTGCGACTTCGCGGTCGCGGGCGGGGTTGAGTTTGTGCGGTGGATTCACCAGCCACAGGATGAGAACAGGGGCGAAAATGATCGCTCCGCTGAAATCGCCTAACCACCAGGTCAGCCACACCTGCGGATAGCTTTCCCAATGCACAAATCCAGCGAGGGCCAGGCTGGTCACCCCAATGGATGGGCTGATTATGGCAGCAACTAAGATGGCAAGGGCGAAGCGGAATACATTCTGGTAGCGTTCGAACGCAGCGGTGCCACCGGCGAAATGGATGACGAGCCAAGCTCCCCCCAGTCCCTCCAGGGTATTACCGCCGGCAATGCCCAACGACGTAACAATACTTCCGGCCGTGGTCGCATTGACAAGAAATGCCCCGATAAAAATTCCGGGCCAAATTCTGAAGCCAAATACCAACAGACTAGCCAGCGAAATTGCGGCTGCCGGCCACACCGGCGAAGCGTTTGCCTGCAGAAATGCGAGATGCAGGCCAAGCTTCCCGACCAGGAGATAAATCGCCGCTACGGCAGCAATGGCCGGAAGCGTGGGAAACCGTCGCAGGTGCATCGCGCGACCGCCGGAGCGAATCGAAATAAACCTCTACGCGGATGGCGTGGCAACGTCAACCGACCCAAGCCGTAGTTGCCGATCTAGCAACGCCCGGACCTTGGCCTCGAAATGCCGGCCGGTTTCGCTCAGCGAACCGGCTGCAGCGGGCAGTTAATAGTCGCGGACGTAAGGGTACTTCGACTCGTTACCCAATTCCGGTGGGAACTCTGAGTAGCCGGCATGTATGTAGGGAATATCGCTCGGCAGCAACGGATAATAGCCGTCATGCCACACCGGGAAGGGGAAAGTCAGAATTTCGAGCAAGCCGGCACCATGTCGTGCGGCAGAACGCCACACCCCCCTAACGACGCCATAACCCGCAGCAGCCGAGTTTCCCTCATCGGTGTTGACCTTTGCTACCGATGTCGTGATCTCGGCGGGCGCGAGGAAGAAATTAGACAGGCCGCGCCCCAGCTTCCGGGTGGGGCCATAATCGTTAGCCGGCGGGTCCTGGATGTCGGCCAGTAGTGGCAGCGCGCAAGCGGACGTAATGGCGATGATCAGCAAACCTTGCTTCATGGACTGTCCTCCTGAGACATTAAACAAACGCGCCCGACACAAATCAACTCTTCTTTGTAGCGGCGGTCTCTGCAGCCTGTTTTGTGACCCACATCGAGATGCTGATCGTGATCCCAAGGATGGAGACGATTACCAAAAGTGACAGCCAGTTCGGCAGACGAACAAAATCGGCCGCCACCATCTTTAGACCTACGAAGGCCAGAACGAACGCCAACCCGGTCTTTAGATAAATGAAGCGGTTTATCAGTTTCGCCAGGAGGAAATAAAGCGATCGCAGACCGAGAATCGCGCAGATGTTTGAGGTGTAGACAATGAACTGGTCCTGAGTGATCGCGAATACCGCCGGAATGGAGTCCACCGCGAAAACAAGATCCATTAAATCAATGACGATTAACACCAATGCCAACGGGGTGAGCACCCAGCGGCCGTCGATGTAGGCTTTGAAGTGTTCGCCGTAAAAGTCGCGCGTAACCGGAATCAACCGTTGGATCGATTTCATCCACCAAGTGTCGCCAAAATGCGTGTCGCTGGTCTTTCCGAAGAACATCCGCAACGCAGTAATGATCAGAAACGCGCCGAAGAAATACAGGATCCAATGGAAGGAAGAGACCAGTGCCACCCCTAACCAGATCATGACGCCGCGCATCACCAGCGCGCCCAAAATTCCCCAGACTAGCACTCGGTGCTGCGCTTTTCCGGCAACCTTAAAATGCGTGAAGATAAGAACAAAAACGAAGATGTTGTCCACGCTGAGCGAGTATTCGATGACGTAGCCGGTAAAAAAATCGAGCGCGGCATCGGCGCCTTTCATTTGCCAAACCAGGAGATTGAAACCGAGCGACAGAATTACCCATAGCACGCTGCGCTGGGCCGCTGCGCGCATGCTCAATTCGCGGTCCCGCCGCTTGAACTGAGCGAGATCAATGATCAGTGCCAGGAAAACGCCGACATGAAATGCAATCCAAAACCAGATGCTTGTCGACACAGCCCGCAAAGACTTTCACGGTCGAGCCGACACCGCAATTGCAAATGCCGCGACCTGAAAGAGTTTTCTCTCGCGTGTGTCCCGGTTCGTCGTAGTTTGTCAACCCGCCATGGATGGAGAACTCGCTAAGTTAGTAGAAGCCGGAAAATTAACGCCTAAAGCCGCTGAGCAGCTGGACCAGCTGAAACCGGGCACCTATTGCCTGCACAAGAGCTGGGGGTTCGGGAGAGTCGCGGAGTGGAATTTCCTGCTCAATCAGATCGTCATCGATTTTTCCGGCAAAAAGGGACATGGCATGCAGCTGCAGTACGCGGCTGATAATCTGACGATGATTCCGCCGAACCACTTCCTGGCGCGAAAAGCAATTGACGCACCTGGCACGAAGAAGCTGGCTAAGGAGGACCCGGCCGCAGTAGTCCGAAATATCCTTGAAAGCGTCGGCGGTAAAGCCGCTCCACAGCAAATCAGCGAGTGGATGGTGCCGGACATGTTTACCGAAGCGGAATGGAAACGGTGGTGGGAAGCCACGAAACGAACGCTTAAGAAAGACGGTCACTTTTTTATCCCGGCGAAAAAGAATGAATCCATCGAGCTGCGGGCGGCGCCAGTAGCGCAAGCAGACGAACTGCTGGCTGAATTTAGTCGTGCCCGCCAGCCAAAGGAACAAAGCGCGGCTATGGAACAGATCGTTAAACTGTTCGCCGAGTTTCCAAATCCCGCAGCGCAATTGCAACCGGTCGTGGTAGCGGCCGAGCAGGCAGCGGTGCGAAACCAAAAACTGCATCCTGCCCTCAGCTTCGAGATGGTGTTGGGACGTGATGATCTGCTAGAGCGCGTGCCGGAATTAAAAGCGACGAACCTTTCTCTCACGCTCGAGAAATTGATCACCGATGAAGAAGCGCGGCTCAGCGCGATCCTGCCCAAACTTCCGGCCGCGAAGGAACGTCGAGTAGTGCAAGCGATGCCGCTTGCTCTGGGTGATCGCTGGATACGCCACGCGTGGCAATTTATGCGCGGATTTCATCCGCGAGTCATTCCTCAGGTGGCGCGTCTGTTTACCGAAAGTGGTCGCCAGGCGGAACTGCATGAATTCCTGGACCGCAGTATTCGGGAGCACTCAGCCAGCAGCGAAATGCTGATCTGGTTAAGCAAGGAACGGGCGAATTGGCAGGGACTCGTTACCCCGGATCTGATGACCGCGATCTTAGGCGCGATCGAGCGCGAACAGCACAACGAAACCAGCCGCGGCGGAAGATTACGCGACTTGTTGATCGACGACCGGGAATTGATTCCGGACATGTTCAAAAATGCCGAGATCGGTATTGCCCGCGACGCGATGCGCCGGCTTCTGCTGACTCCGGCCATCGACGAATTGACGAAGCGATCGCTATTGGCGCGTATCGTGAAGCTCTACCCGGAATTGGAGCCGATGATTACTGGCGCCCAACCGGAAGAAAAAGCAGTGCCGTTGGTTGTCTCGTGGAGCAGCCTGGAAAAGCGGCGGGTTGAGTACGAGGACCTGATCAAAAAGAAGATTCCTGAAAATACGAAGGAAATCGCACTCGCCCGGTCCTATGGCGATCTTAGCGAGAATTTTGAATTCAAGGCAGCGAAACAAATGCAGGCCGTATTGATGCGCCGAAAGACGGAATTGGAGACAGCGTTGCAGAATGCGCGCGGTACTTCGTTCGAAAGTCCTGACACATCCCGGGTGTCCATTGGAACTGTCGTCCGTTTGCGAACCGCGAACGGAGATCACGAGGAAACGTACACGATTCTCGGTGCATGGGACGGCAATCCGGACCGGAACATCATTTCGTATCAAACCGCGATTGGACAGACGCTGTTAGGCCATCAGGTTGGCGATACTGTCGCGATCGGAGCTGAAACCGGCGCGCCGCGGCAGATGGAAATCGTCTCGATCGAAGCGGCCCCGGTTGATTCTGCGCCAGCCAGCTCCGAGATGGTGGAAGAAGCCGCGCTGGCGGAATAGATCCCCGGCCCCGTTTGACGTGCTCCCCGGAACTTCGCCGTCGCTACCGGGGGGTTCCGCCGATTAAGATCCAGCCGACGTAGGCGACGATTGCCGCGGCAACCAATATTAGAATGATCTTGAGCGGACGTGCTGTCTGCTTGCGCCGCAAGGCGACTATGAGAAACGCAAACGCAGTCATGCCGGCAAGGATAAGGACGATAATCGGGCTCATGATTTAGGAACGGAGTTTATCAACTTTCCTATCTGATAAACAGTCAACAACAGCGTGACGCAGCAGAATAAGGACTGCGCACGAAACACTCGAAAAGACACGAAGTGCGATTGTGTGTTCCGCTTTTCGTTCTTTTAGCGTGTTTCGCGTTCTAATCCCTGTCTTCTGTTTTATCGAGTGGTTGGGAACGCCCTAACTCTCTCTGTTTCATTTTCGTGTATTTTAGTGTGTTTTGCGGGCAATTTCCCTTCGTCTTCGCTCATTTTTGCACGACAGATCGGCGCTCTTTCCGGTAAGTTTCATCCATGGCCGATCCCATCCTCGTCGCCCAATCGAAGGATCCGATTTATTTGCTGCCGAAAATGGCGAACCGGCACGGATTGATCGCCGGTGCGACAGGCACGGGCAAGACGGTGACACTACAAACGCTCGCCGAGAATTTTAGTGCCCGCGGTGTTCCGGTTTTCATGGCAGACGTGAAAGGTGATCTGGCGGGATTAAGCCAGGCCG
>JBJMXE010000151.1:0-8476 GCA_045809745.1 Chthoniobacterales bacterium
GCTGCCGGACGTTACGGGCCATTTATTCTGGCCGCGTTTTTGTCACGCAGGGTCGGTGCCAGTGGTGGGACGAGCTCCGTCTCGTTCCACTATTTCGCGCTCAATGATGAATGGGCCAGGGAGCGTTCGTCGCTCCTTGATTGCATGTCATGGAGAGCCGCTTTTCAGATCTGATCGTTCATCTCCTGCGCTTTGACGTAAAGCTGCTGGAGAAAATCTGAGACCCCACTGACGGCGAAGATGCTGGCCACTGTCCGGGTCACTCGCGGACTGAATATCGAGCCGTAGATGAATCCGGACGCGATCCATGTGCCGATGCAAAATGGGCAGGTGAGCAGTTCGCCAATCGCCCGCTGAAGCCCTTTCCCTTTCGGTTTCTCCTCAAGTTCCCCCGCGCCGCCTTTGCCTTCCACTTCAGTGAACGGTGCGCGCAACGCGGTGGTCACCTTGTCTTTGGTAATGACGCGGCTCAACTTCTGGGTGGCGATCGCAAACAAGGCGATATCTTTGGGCTCAACCCGTTCCGGCAACGGCTCCTGCGAACACCTTCTCGCCAGCAGACCAGTAGCCAACAGGCCATTGAAGATCGTGACGAGCATGGCGTAATCCTTCATCGGCATCTCGTCTCGAAGCGCGCGTGCTTGTTGAACTTCGCGCCGTTCTTGGGCTTGCTGTTGGTGGCCGTCGTTCGCGCCATCCTGTTTCCCGGTTCTCTGGGTTCTGGTGCTCATCATCAATGATTCGGACGCCGGAGGAGTGATTGACGTGAAAATCTGCCGCGCCTCAGCGACAGCTTCAATCCGTCACGCCAATCGGTCCCGCCCTTGTTGCTACTTTGGGCCGTGCGGTAGAAGCACGAGCCGGAGGAACTGGACGACGGCGGCGATGAGGTTCACAAACATGCCGGCGAAAAATGGCCAGAACTTGTTCCAGGAGATTATGTTCATCACCTGTAGCACGAAGGCCACAGCGGCGATTACGCCAATGGAATAATATATCAGTCTGTTCGTCGACTGACGTTCGGCCGCAGGCAGGCGTCGCATGGCCGTGCCGATCGAAATTCGGAACGGGATCTGGGTAGCCAAAGAAAACGCGCTGCACCAGCGCCAGATGGCGACGGGTGCGGGATCGATGGTTAGCAAAAAAATTGCGAACAGAGCATCGGCCAGCGGCAACGCCGAATTAGTTAGCAGCAGCCGCAGCCGAAATTGGTCCAGGAGCGACCACTGGTGAACCGAATCCGGCCGGAACACCACCACGATTCCCGCAAAACCGGCCAGCGTCACCGCCACTTGCGCCACAATTCCGACAGCTTCGCCTGGTTGCACAACACCATTGATGAGGAGTCGTTGGCGCGTTGTCGAGTCAACGTCTGTACGATGAAATCCTTAATGCGAGAATCATAGCGCCGGACCTCCAGACGCCGGTTAACGCCAAAATATTCCGAGGCGCCGAAGTACCCTTCGCGCAAGCTTCAGCCGATTTTCATTTCGCCGCAGCCGTTGCCGAATTTGGCATGATGCTCCGCCGATCGGCCTATCGAGGATCAGCTACATTGGCTGACGTAATTGGCTGGGCAGACGCTGCGCGCGGCAATGATGCTGACCGGTCGGAGTTCGTTGGCCTGCGCACGAAAAGCGCAGTCCATACTGTGATTGAGATAAAGAGGAGTATGCGACCTCCATCAAACATCAAGCCCCGACAATCAAACATCCCTGAGTTCCATCGTCATGAAAACGCTGTTCGGATCTTCGATGTAATCGGCAAACGGCGCGCAGTAGTTGAAGCCAGCGCGTTCGTACAACCGGCGCGCCGCCTCGAACGGTGCCATTGAACCGGTCTCCAAACTTAGGCGCCGATAACCGCGTCGTTTCGCTTCGCTAATGATGTGATCGACCATTGCTCGGGCGACGCCCTTGCGCAGATGCCCCGCCACGGTTCGCATCGATTTGATTTCGCCGTGCTGGTGATCGAGCTCCTTCAATGCACCGCACCCGAGCAGTTCGCCATGGTCCCAGGCGCTCCACAAAGTTACATCGGGGTCCCGCAATTTCTCCATGGGCAGGGCGTGCACGCTTTCCGGCGGCGAATGCAAATACATGCTGTCGAGGTGTTCTTGGAGCAAGGCACCGATTTCGGCGCCAGTCAGCTCGTCGACCTTAATTTCCATGGCGGCCTACATTGTCATGCTGATGAGCCGGAGACACCTTTATTCAAGCGCACATGGCCCCATTGAATCGAAATGAATTGGTGATCTGTTGGACGGCAGCAGTCTTTTAAAATGAAATCATCCAGTTTTTTCTGTGTCATCGCCGTTCTTCTGGTCTTCGGATCCGTGGTCGCGGCTGAACCGCATTATCAAAAGATCGGAGAAATCCCGATCGGTGGGGAAGGCGGATGGGACATCCTAACGATCGATTCAGCCGCGCGGCGGCTATACTTGTCTCACGCGACCAAAGTTGTTGTGGTCGACATCGACAAAGGGAACGTCGTTAGCGAAATCGCTGACACGCCCGGGGTGCACCAGTTTATCGCCATTCCGGAACTAAATCGCGGCTTCTCGTCCAACGGTAAAGAAGACAAGGTCGGTGTAATCGATTTGAAGACCGGCGCGACGACTTCGAAGTTGGACACCGGTAAGAACCCTGATGCCATGGTCTACTCGCCCAAGCGCGGCCAGCTTTACGTGGGTAACCATACAGGCAAGTCCGCCACGGTCATTGATGTGAAACAGCCGAAAGCGATCGCTACGGTTCCTCTCGATGGCGAACCTGAGTTTTCCGTGGCCGACGATGCTGCGGACCGGATCTACTGCAACATCGAAGACAAAAGTGCGGTCGCGGTGATCGATGCAGCCAAGCATCAGGTTATGACCTACTGGCCGCTGGAGCCGGGTAAGAGTCCGACCGGTATTGCGCTTGACGCCGCGCATCATCGGCTGTTCGCCGCCTGTGAGAATTTGCTGGTGATGTGCGATACCACTTCAGGAAAGGTCGTTGCCACTGTCCCGACGGGACGCGGCGCCGACGGGTGCGCGTTCGATGATGAAACCGGACTTATTTTTGTGCCGTGCGGGGAGGGCGTTACCACAATCGCGAAAGAAACAACCGAAGGCCTAACCGTTATCGATAACATAAAGACTGAACGAGGCGCGCGAACGATTGCTCTCGATCCGAAGACACACCGAATTTTCATGCCCACCGCGCAATTCGAACCTCCCGCGCCCTCTGTCGCGTCGCCGGCTCGCCCGCGGATTGTCCCGAATACGCAAAAGCTGCTGGTTTACGGGCCTGCCGAGGGAAGATAGATCGTGCGCGGGTGGGTAATACCGGGGGTGATGACGTGCTGCGCGCGCATGGTGTTTGCGCAGGCCGGCCCGCCAATGATTACCGACGACCCGGGCACACCTGGTAACGGGAAGTGGGAAATTAATGTGGCCGTCGCATTTGAACACAGGTCCGGAGAAACTGCGCTCGATGTTCCGACCATCGATCTGAACTATGGAGTAGGGGAACACATTCAGCTAAACCTGCAGGGCGGACCGGCAGCGTTAACTCGAAGCGGCCATGGACCCATCGCCGGCCTGGGCGGGACTGAAGCAGCTGTAAAATGGCGTTTTCTGGACGAAGACTCTGCCGGTCTTGATGTATCGATGTATCCCCGGATTCTGTTCAATATAACGGAATCATCAGTCCGCCGCGGACTGGCGGAGCCGGGCACCCGTTTTCAAATACCCTTTCAGGCGGCAAAGAGTTTCGGTCGGTTTGCAGTCGATGCGGAATTTGGGCCGCTGGTCACAACCGTGGGTCGAAGTGAATGGCTGTACGGCCTCGTCGGAGCATTAAAGTTCGGTGAGAAAACGATGGTGATGGCTGAGCTGCACGGCACTTCCCGCACCGATTTCAGCCGCGATACGTTGACCGTTAATATCGGTCTGCATCATGAAATCACGGAGCACATCATCCTGATCACATCGTTAGGTCACGAGCTACGGTCGCCCGAAAACTCGTTAGCCCTGGTCGGTTACTTCGGTGTTCAGCTGGCCTTGGGAGGGCATTAATGCGCCTTCGACGCCGGCTTTTGCGGAAAGACGAGGATTAACACGATAATCACCACGACCAGTGCCAAAGACGCCGTGTAACGGCTGAGCGCCAATCCTCCGTGAGCCAGTGGCTTGTCCAGAAAATCGCCAACCACGGCGCCAAGCGGACGCGTCAAAATGAATGCCGCCCAAAACAAAACCGACCTTGATACGCTGGTGAAGTAGTACAAAAGAGCGCTCAACAGCAGCAGACCACCAAAAATTGCTGCGGCCCCGAGGTAACCCATGTCGTTGGTGTCTGCCACCCAGTCACCGAGTGCGGTGCCTAAAGTTTGGGAAAACATGATTGTAACCCAATAAAAGATCTCGACCTTCGGCGTACTTACAGTCGCAACAGATATGCTTCCGGTCGACCAGCGCCAGAACAGAAGCGACGCGATGACCAGGATCAGCAGCATGATCGAAGCGCCGGTATAGCCGATGCCGAGCGATCGCGTGCAATAATCCGCGAGTGTCGTGCCGACCGTCGTGGTTGCCACGATTGTCAGCCAGTAAACGAATGGATGGAAGTTCTTCGCCTTAATCTGGATGAGGACCGCGGCGACAAAAATTACGCCGAATATTCCCGTGCCAATCAGATAGCCTGTTCCTGTGGCCGCTTCGGTAGTCTCGCCCAGCCAAGACATCGTGACGGCATCGCCGCCGGTCTCGCCCAGTGTGGTGGCGAGGATCTTGATGATCCAGAATCCCAGTGTTACCTGGGGCACTTTAGCAACGAGTTCCGATCTGTTTTCGTTCATCCCTTATTGCCCGCTCGATGATGTTGGCTGTTCCTTAATCCGGCCGTTCAACGTACTCTGGTTGTTCATTTCCCCGCAACGCGCCCTTCAATGAGACTAACTGCTGAATAACAGGCGGCGCTCCTGATTCGATAACACACGATGCGCTCCATGGGCTAGATTGCCGATTGCCAGTTTTCCGATTCGCACTCGGATCAGCCGCAATGTGGGATGACCAATCGCAGCCGTCATTCTGCGGACCTGATGATTTTTGCCTTCCACTAACTCCATTTCCATCCAGGTGTCAGGCACATTCTTTCTGAAGCGAATCGGCGGCTCACGCGGCGGAACATCCGGCTGCGGAACGAGAACATGAGCGCTACACGGCAGCGTCCGTCTGCCACCGATGATAACGCCTTTGCGAAGCTTCTCCAGTGACGTTGCGTCGGGGACACGCTCCACCTGCGCCCAGTAAACGCGCACATGTGCGTTACCCGGATGCAGCAGCTGCGCATTCAATTCTGGTTCATCACTGAGCAACAAGAGGCCTTCGCTGTCGGCATCGAGCCTGCCAATCGGATAAACGTCCTTCGGAAAGCCAAATTCCTTCAGGGTCTCGTATTTGGATCCATTGGCAGTGAACTGCGACAGCACGCCGTAAGGTTTATGAAAGGCTATGATCATTGATCGCCGGCCTCTTTTTGCCGGTCGGGCGAGACTCTGTCGAGCCCACTAACTCTCACGCACAAACTTTGAGGTAGAGCCCTTCGCCCGAACGGCCTAAGCTCCCCATTCCCAAATGGCCGACGACCAGAAGACAAATCTCCGCCTGGAGATTGCCCACGTTTTGTTCATTGATATCGTCGGCTACTCTAAGCTGCTGATCGACGAGCAATCGGAGGCGCTTCAGGAGTTAAATGCCCTGGTGCGAAGTACTGAAGCTGCTCGTAAGGCCGAAGCGGCCGGTGAACTGATTTACCTTCCAACCGGCGACGGGATGGCGCTCGTGTTTACCGGTTCGGTGGAAGATCCCGTTGAATGCGCGCTGCAGATCAGCCAGGCTTTACGCGCCCAACCCAGCCTGGCCGTCCGGATGGGAATCCACAGCGGGCCGGTTCATCACGTCGCTGATGTGAATCAGCGAGATAACATCGCAGGCGCGGGCATTAACATCGCCCAACGAGTGATGGATTGCGGCGACGCCGGCCACATTTTGGTTTCCAAACGCGTAGCCGACGATCTAGCCCAATATCGGCGTTGGCAGCCTTATCTGCATGACCTTGGCGATTTCGAAGTGAAACACGGCGTCATCGTTTCCGTCGTTAATCTCTACGCCGATGTGGTCGGTAATCCCAATCCACCGGAGAGATTAACAACCGGTAAGCGACTTCCGCAGCGGCAGGCATCATCGGGCGGGCAAAAACGCTCGCCCGCTTTGATTGCGTTGATCGTGATCGGTCTGATGCTCTTCGTCCTTGTTGTGCTGGCGTTGGTGTTTGCGCCGGCGATTTTGAAACAGATCCGTAGCGATAAAACAACAACCGCAGCGCCAATAACAGCAGTCGCTCCCGCGTCGGCGCCCCAACCGGTTTCTTCGATTCCAGAGAAGAGCATTGCCGTTCTGCCATTTGAAAATCTCAGCAGCGACAAAGAGAATGCATTTTTCGCGGACGGCGTCCAGGACGAGATCCTAACGAATCTCGGCAAAATCGGCGATCTAAGGGTGATCAGTCGCACATCGGTGATGCAGTACAAAACTGATCAAGCGCGCAACACTCGCGAGATCGGTAAACAGCTGGGCGTAGCGCATCTGCTCGAAGGCAGTGTGCAACGGTCGGGTAACCGGGTGAGAGTGACGGCTCAGCTGATCGACGCGCGAACAGATGCCCATCAGTGGGCGGACCGATATGACGGGGCGGTGGACGACGTCTTTGCCATTCAAAGCGAGATCGCAAAGAAAATTGCCGACCAGCTTCAGGCCAAGCTTTCGCCTAACGAGAAGTCAGCCATCGAACAACGGCCAACGAACGACGTCACCGCTTTCGACCTTTATACACAGGCAAAGACACTTTACCTAAGTACGTCCTTCAGCGCGCTTGGTTATGCCAACGTAAACCAATCGATCGATTTGCTGCAGCAGGCGGTGGCGAGAGATCCTTCGTTTTTTCAGGCCTACTGCCTCCTCGGTCAGGCACATGCCTGGATCTATTTTCAGGGACTCGATCACACTCCGAGCCGGCTGGCCGCGGCGGAAGCGGCAGTGCAGACCGCCTTCCGTTTGCGTCCCAATGCAGCCGAAGCGCATCTGGTCCACGCTGAACTGCTCTATCGAGGATACCTTGATTATTCCGGAGCGGCGGCAGAGCTGCAGACTGCTTCGCGAGATCTGCCGAATGATCCCCGCGTTTCGGAGCTGGCGGGTTATATCGCGCGACGACAAGGCAAACATGAGGAGGGCGTTCGCCAGCTCCAGCGTGCTCTCGAAATTGATCCACGGAATTTTTTCACTCTCCAGCAAATCGCTCTTAGCTACGGGCAATTGCTGCAATTTCAGCAGGAGGCTGCTGTTCTCGATCGGGCCCTCGGAATCAAACCCGACGACGTCGAGACGCGGGTGACGCGCGCATTGGTCGATTTCGATTGGAAAGCGGACACGCGGCCGCTTCATCAAACAATTGCATCCATCGAGCAAAAGCAACCGGGAGAATTGCCACGAGTGGCTGATACCTGGTTTTTGTGCGCGCTGGCTGAACGCGATGAAAAAGCCGGTAAAGCTGCGATTGCTGCGCTCGGAAACAACACTTTCGGCGACAACGCTAGCCAATTTAGCATCAAGTTCTGTGAAGGCCTGCTCGCCCGCGCCATGAAAAATCAAACAGACGCGGCTGCGGGTTTCGGCGCCGCTCGCCCGGAGCAGGAGAAAATTGTGCAGGCGCAGGTCAATTTCGGTCCGTCTCTCTCGGTACTCGGGTTAATCGACGCCGGTCTCGGCCGAAGAGACGAAGCGTTGCAGGAGGGACGTCGAGCCGTCGAATTGCTGCCGGTGACCACTGATTCGCTCAATGGGTCGGATATGGTGACGAACCTCGCTATCATCGCGGCTTGGGTAGGCGATAAGGATCTCGCCTTTGAACAGCTCGGAAAAGCAATGAATCTTTGGGGCTCCCGCAGTTACGGCCGCCTAAAGCTGTTGCCGTGGTGGGATCCTCTGCGGGGCGATCCGCGGTTCGAGAAGATCGTCGCGTCGCAAGCGCCGCATTAAGGAGAAGATAGTTGACGAGCGGCATCCTCTTCGTGGCGTTGGCTTCGTAATGTCATTAGTAGCGGTGTACGGAATGGAATTTGGGCTTGGACGTTCGGCCCGTAGCGTCGAATTACCTTCCTATGTAATCCGTTGTCCCTTCTACTTGCCGTTGTGAATCCGAACAAAGCGCTTTGGGAAAAAGGCGATTTTACCCGCATCGCCGCCACCATGCGCGAGAGCGGCGAAGCACTCGTCCAACGTATCGGTGTTAATAAAGGCATGAAGGTTCTCGATCTCGGGTGCGGCGATGGCACGACCGCATTCCCGGAGGCGAAACTCGGCGCCGACGTCGTCGGGGTCGATATTGCCGCGAACCTGGTGGCAGCGGGCAATAAACGCGCTGCAGCTGCA
>JBJMXE010000152.1:0-7610 GCA_045809745.1 Chthoniobacterales bacterium
CCCGCGGCGGCACTGAGTTCAAGATCGGTAATCCTTTCTGAAATGAAGGAGCGGGCCGGCGGGTTAAGGCTGAGCCTTGTCGTATACAGCTTCGCCTCGTGGACGGTGGTCAGCGCCGCCGATCACGCGTCGTCTGCGGCCACAGCCACTGCCACGACGACGACGATCGCTTCTCCGACCGGACCAGCGGTTTCGCCCTCGCCGCACTCTTCTCCAGCGTTAGCTCCTCTTGAGGTACGATTGGCCAACGCGAGGTCCGTCAAAATCAAACCTCCCGTATTCGGACTCGAACTCGGAATGAGAAGCGAACAAGCGCATAAAATTTTGGACAAACTTAGCGATCCAAATCGGCCACCGAAGGAGGAAGGACCGGAAAAGGACGAGGACGAAACAAAGGCGACCGGCGAGAGTGAAGGCCACAAGATCCTGTGGCAATTGGCAAAAACCGATTACTCATCTGTTTACCTTAAAGCTGACGAGCACGATGCGATTGTCTACATCCAGGCAATTGTCCGCTCAGGGAAGGAGATTCCGTTTGCCGAAATCGGCGAACTCAACAAGGCGCCGATCCACCAGTCCTCACTCGCAGCTTGGGACGTCGTTAGGCCGAACACACCGCTCTGCCGGGTCGTCGCGCGCGGAGCAAACGACAAGGCAAATACCATCACCTGGTTTCAGGTGAAGCGTCCCGGAACTTGAATGCGACGCCTCGATCGAGTCCGCTCTGCGCAGCTGACCTGGCGAAATGAGCCGGCGCACCGTGGAGCACTTTGACGTCCAAACTTCGGCTTTTGTGTCCGGTACCTTTTGCTAGAATAGCCGGCGTTGCTTCGTGAAACGATATCTGCCATTCATCATTGTTGTCGCCGTGGGACTGGCCACTGTAGTAAGCGGCACCGTATTATATCGGCAGCATCAGCCCAAGCCGCTAACCATTCCTGCAGAGTTGAAGTTGGATGCGGCGGGAGACAAAACAGCTCATATGCGCGGCGCGGCAAACCCGCGCGTTACCATCGAAGAGTTCGGCGATTTTCAGTGTCCCCCATGTGGTACGTTGGCGGGGCCGCTAAAACAGATTGAGGAGGAAAATAGGAACACGGTTCGCGTGGTGTTCCGAAATTTCCCCTTAGTCACCCACGCTCACGCCCGAGAGGCTGCGCAAGCCGCGGAAGCAGCCGGTCTTCAGGAAAGATTCTGGGACATGCACGATTTGCTTTATCGCGAACAGGCAAATTGGAGCAAGGTCGCTAACGCTCGCGAAGTATTTCAAACGTATGCCAGGATGATCGGTCTAGATGTCGAGCGATTCGCCAAAGACTTCGACAGTCCGGCCATCAAGGCACGGATAGATCAGGATCAAAAACGCGGTTCCTCTCTGGGCGTGGAGAACACGCCGAGTCTGTTCATGAACAACGAGCCAGTGCCGCCGCCTTCCCTTAACCCTGCGACCCTGCACAAGGTAGTACACGACGCTGTGGCGAAGACAGCAGCGGCCGGGAGGAAATAGTTTCACCAGATGTCCAGGCGCACTAAGACGATCATCTATACGATCGCGGCAATCCTGACGTTGGCGGGGATTGCAGAAGCGACCTACCTCACCGTGTTGTCCCTGACTGGCCAGACCGCCATATGCGGCGGCTCGTCAGACTGCTTTAAGGTACTCGGTAGCAAGTATTCACGCATCGGCGGCATTCCGTTGGCTGGCTTCGGCCTGATTGCGTATTTCAGCGCATTTAGCTTCGCCACGTTTGCTGCTTTCGGTAGCACACGCGCAGGCAAACTTTTCGCGATTACTGTCGGACTGATGTTCATCTTTACTCTCTGGCTGCTGGTGGTGCAGGCATTCTTATTGCACGCGTTTTGCCGTTATTGCCTGTTCTCAGCCGCCCTCATCTTTATGCTAACTGCGACCGTGGTGCTGCTGCCCTCGCCTGACTACGGGCAGTCGGATTGATGCGATTCTTTTGGCCTTTTTCGGTATGCGAGTCCTGGTAGTTGAAGACGACAACAAGACTGCTGCTTTCATCGCCAAAGGATTGCAGGAAGCGGGATTCGACGTAGACACAGCGCCGGATGGAGAAGAAGCGCTGAACCGGGCTTCGGCGGCTCCTTTCGACATCGCTATTGTCGATGTAATGCTGCCTAAGAAAGACGGGTGGACTGTGGTGAGGGAGTGGCGGGCTGCAGGCTGGAAGCCCCCAATCATATTTCTCACTGCACGTGACAGCGTGCAGGAGAGAGTCCGCGGACTGGAACTAGGCGCTGACGACTACCTCGTAAAGCCGTTCGCGTTTGCCGAACTTCTGGCCCGAGTTCGCACGCTGTTGCGCCGGCCACCATCCGGTTCGAGTGAGAATTTGCGTGTCGCCGATCTGGAGATTGATATCCAGCGACAGCGGGCCAATCGCGGTGACACGTCATTAAGCCTCACACCGAAGGAATTCTTGCTCCTTGCCTACCTGGCGCGGAGTCCCGGAACGGTCGTTTCCCGAGCTGAGATCGTCAGATACGTTTGGGGGCTGGACTTTCAGACGGAAACAAACGTGGTCGACGTAGTTGTTAGGCGTTTGCGCGCCAAAGTGGACGATCCGTTTCCGATGAAGCTTGTTCATACGATTCGCGGGGTGGGCTATGTTATCCGCCCCGGTTAGCGCTCGTTCGATAGCGGCGAAGCTGATCCTGCACTTCACGATCGCTGCGGCCCTTCTGCTGACACTATCGCTTGGCATCTGCTACTGGCTGGTCGTTCATCATGGCATCGAGGAAGATAATGCAGGCCTAGCTGACAAACTTGCGGCGGTGAAGCATGATTTGCGAGCTGGAGAACCCGAAAAGCTTTCCTTTCAATCTGGCGCAAACGTAGCCGGCGAACGATCGGTGTATTTCGTCCGTGTTCTGGATGCGGCTGGACGAGTCGTCAACGAGACGGCGGAAATGGCAAACTTGCTTCCTTCCAATGTATTTCCATCCGCCACTGAGAACAATGCAACGATCGTGAACCCGCACGCGTACCATGCGCACTCACGATTCTTTTCCCTCGTTTCCACCGCCGAGCACGCCGGGAACACTCACTACATCATTCAATTAGCTCAAGACCGCTCGGCAGACGCGGCTTTCCAGAAGGAGTTCGGCGTCCTGTTCATCACCGTTTTAACGGCCAGCGTTCTGGCGTCGGTAATCGTCGCCGGGACGGCAACACGGCGCGGGCTCCAGCCACTGGCGCGGCTCACTGATTCTGTCCGAGGTATCCGCCCGGGACCGTCACATGAGCGCCTTTCACCGAAACCATGGCCGAGTGAGTTGCAGGCGTTGGCTGCTGCTTTCGATCAGATGCTAACTCGACTTGAGGAATCCTTCGTTCGTCTTTCGCAATTTTCGGCGGATATCGCTCATGAACTGCGGACACCGATTGCGAATATTCTAGGAGAAGCGCAAGTAAGCCTAACCCGTGAACGCACACCGCCCGATTACCGCGAGGTAATAGCGTCGATCGCGGCAGAATGTGACCGGCTATCGTTGATTGTAGACAATCTTCTTTTTCTGGCGCGGGCCGAATCTGCGCGCGAACAGATCGCCCGTCAGGAATTCGACGGCCGTCGGGCGGTCGAAAAGATGGTCGCGTATTACGGTGCCATTGCAGAGGAGCGTGGTGTCATCATCGGCTGTGAAGGAAATTCCGAAGTCACCGCCGACCCCGTTCTTTTCGAGAGGGCGCTAAGCAATCTGCTTGAGAACGCGCTTCGATTTACAACCAGAGGCGGCAAGGTGACCATTTCGCTTCAATCGCAGCCGGATGGTGCTCGGATTTCTGTTGTCGACACCGGCAGCGGCATACCGCCCGAGCATCTGCCGAAGATTTTCGATCGCTTTTACCGCGCCGATCCTTCGCGATCCGCACAAGGCAGCGGCCTGGGCCTGGCGTTGGTGAAATCGATCACCGATCTTCACGGCGGCTCGGTAGAGGTGAGTAGCCGGCCAAACGAGGGGACGACGGTAGTCGTGACATTTCCGGCGGCGTAGCTTCTTGACCGCCTTTTCGGCTACCGATACCCTTTTTGTGGAAAGGAGTGCGAATGAAGATCGAGATCTCAATTGAGTATTGTGTAGTTTGAAACTACACGCCCAAGGCCGTCAGTTTGGCGACCCAGATTTTAGAACTCGGTGAGCGGATCAAATCGCTGACTCTCATTCCTTCAAGCGGCGGTGCATTCGAAATTCGCGCCAATGGGAAACTCCTCCACTCCAAACTCGAGACCCGGGAGTGGCCGGAGTTCGCTGCCATCGTTAAGCAAGTCAAGGCGATTAAGTAACCGACGATTAGCCGCCGGTCACAGGTTCACGTCGGTTGGGCAAGCAAACGGCGAACGCCCAATTCACACAGTCCGAGTTCAGCGTCGGGCTTTCGACGTTGGACGTTCGGCGTTTGCTGCCTTTTGGGGGAGAGTGAAGGGTGCCTGGTGGCCCTCGCGGTCTTCAAAACCGCTGTCGGTCGGCAACGGCCGGGATAGGTTCGATTCCTATCCTCTCCGCCATCAGAGGTTTGATGGTCGATGTCTGAGATTTGAGGTAGTGGCCACAACCCCCGAGGTCGGACCTGAGACGTCAAACCTCAAACCTCAAATTTTTTCCAGAAGGAGGTGAATGGAATGCCACGCGAGCAGATTCGAAAGCTTACGTCTTTATCATCCAGCGCCGGGTGAGCGGCCAAACTGAGCCAGCAGGCCCTGCGGCAAGTTTTGCCGCAGCTTCCTCTTTCTCTGAGCACCGACGTACTAGTGAACTCAACGACGTACGACGATGCCGGTGTGTACCGGCTGGACAAGACCCGCGCGTTAGTGCAGACCGTCGATTTCTTCACGCCAATCGTGGACGACCCGTTTACCTACGGGCAGATCGCAGCGGCAAATTCTTTGTCGGATATTTACGCCATGGGTGCGCGCCCGTTAGCCGCCCTCAACATCGTTGGATTTCCAACAGACAAAATCGCGCCTTCCACAATCAGCGCGATTCTGCGCGGAGGAATGTCCAAAGCAGCGGAGGCGAGTTGCGCCATCATCGGTGGCCATTCCATCCGCAATCCCGAGCCTATCTATGGGTTGGCGGTTACGGGAGTTGTGCTTATCAACAAGCTGATGACAAATGCCAAGGCTCGGGCCGGCGATTTGCTGGTGTTGACCAAACCACTCGGCACCGGCATCGCGACCACAGCAATCAAACGGGGCCTCGCGTCACGAGCTTTAGTCCGGAGAACCATCGCGTTGATGTCTCGTTTGAATGACATAGGCGTAGCCCTCGGTGAGTCTGGGCTCGTTAGGGCGGCTACGGATGTGACCGGTTTCGGATTGGTTGGTCACCTGGCAAATCTTTGCCGTGGCAGCGGACTGTGCGCCGATGTCGATCCGGCTTCGCTGCCGGTAATTAGCAGAGAAATACTGGATCTGATAAAGGGTGGGTGCGTGCCGGGAGGCTCCCGCGAAAATCTTTACTCAGCCACGGTGGCGGTCGATTGGGGTCGCACTAACGAAGCCCAGCGGATCCTGTTAACCGACGCGCAGACGAGCGGCGGCCTCCTTTTGTGCGTACCCGGTAAGGATTTGCCAAAGGTAACACGACTGCTAACGAAGGCCCGAAGCCTGTCTGCCGATGTGATTGGCCGGATGGTCGGTTCGCGTCGGAGCCCGCTGATATGCATGACGAAATGAAATCGGCGAACCGTCGCTCGATACCGGCGGTCAATAGAATCCTTGATAGCATCGGCCCGACTGATCTGCCCCGGCCGCTGGTGATTGATCTGATTCGTAGCGAATTAGCCGTTGAACGGACTAAGTCGCAGGTCGCTGCGCCCGGAAAAATCGTGGAACATGTTCAGCAACGCATTGCTGTGCTGCGGCGGTCGCGATTGCAAAAGGTAATCAATGCCACCGGTATCATCGTTCACACAAATCTAGGCCGCGCGCCACTGGCCACCGAAGCGGCTGACGCCGTTCGTCAAATCGCAGCTGCCTATGGCAACCTCGAACAGGACTTGAGTAGCGGCGCGCGCGGTCGCCGAGCCGGTTATGTCGAACATGCGGTCGCGGTGTTATGCGGGGCGGAAGCCGCCACAATCGTAAACAACTGCGCCGCCGCGTTGGTTCTGATTACCAATCATCTCACCAGAAAAAAGCGAGAGGTCATCATCTCGCGCGGCGAAATGGTGCAAATCGGTGGCGGATTCCGGATCGCTGATATCCTAGAAGGTGCTGGAGCCAGGCTGCGCGAAGTCGGATCGACTAACAAGACCACGATCGCAGACTACATTGAGGCGGTGTCAGCGGAAACTGCGTTCGTGCTCCGGGTCCACCGCAGCAACTTTTTCATGAGTGGATTCGTTGCCTCTGCCGCGGCCGAGGATTTGGCTAAACTGGCAAAAAAAAGCCGCATTCCGTTTGTTCATGATCTCGGCAGCGGCGCCCTGTTCGACACTCGAGCGGAAGGATTGGAAGAACACGAGCCGACGGTGCGAGAAGCAATCAAACAGGGTGCCGATCTGGTTTGTTTCAGCGGAGACAAATTACTGGGCGGACCTCAGGCCGGAATCATAGTCGGCCGGAAACGCGCCGTGGATGCGCTCAGGAGAGAGCCGCTATTGCGCGCTTTGCGTTGCGACAAGCTCGTTTTGGCCGCTCTGCAGACGACAGTGGATCTTCATCTCAACTCAGCCGAGACCGACCTTCCAGTGGTTAGTTTTATGCGGACGACAAAGGACGAGCTGCGAGCGCGCGCGGCAGCGATGCTGGTCCGGCTGCGGGGACTGCCTGTACAGATCAGCATTGGCCGCGGCAGCGGGAATGTTGGTGGCGGCAGCCTGGCACAGTCAACTATTCCATCGGTCACTCTGGACATCGTTCCCGAGCAACTCTCGGCTAACGACTTTGCGGCGCGGCTTCGCAGTTTATCCCCGCCGATCATCGCATACATAGCGATGGGGTCGGTGAAACTCGACCTTCGCACGGTATTTCCCGACCAGGACGACATCGTGGTCGACGGAATTCGGACGGCGAGCGCACCACTCCCGTGAACGAGAAACACTTCGTCGTCGCCACTGCCGGCCACGTCGATCACGGTAAGAGTGCATTGATCCGCGCTCTCACCGGAACCGATACGGATCGATTACCCGAAGAGAAGAAGCGAAACATCACCATCGAACTCGGATTTGCCCATATGGAGCTGGCAAACAGCGCGGAGGCCGAGTCCGCTCTCTCGATCAGCATGATTGATGTTCCGGGACACGAGGACTTTGTCAGGAACATGATCGCGGGTGTGGGTTCGATCGACTTGGCCTTGCTGGTCGTTGCAGCCGATGACGGATGGATGCCTCAAACCGAAGAACATCTTCAGATTCTTCACTATCTCCGTGTTCCTCAGTTACTGGTCGCGCTGACAAAATCCGATTCAAACGAGACCGTTGACGTGATTCACCATACCAAAGAACAGCTGAGGGACACTCCGTATTCGGCGGCGCCCATCGTTGCGGTGTCGGCACGGACCGGTTACGGAATGGGGCAGTTGAAAAGAACACTCGGTTCT
This sequence comes from Chthoniobacterales bacterium, assembly GCA_045809745.1. Taxonomy (GTDB): domain Bacteria; phylum Verrucomicrobiota; class Verrucomicrobiia; order Chthoniobacterales; family UBA10450; genus DATFCK01. The sequence continues at coordinate 7,570 of JBJMXE010000152.1, forward strand.
CTTCTCAGCAATGCGCAGCCCCAGCCCAATATTCAAAAACC
>JBJMXE010000153.1:0-5421 GCA_045809745.1 Chthoniobacterales bacterium
GGCGGTGCCATGTTCAATAACGCCACCGCCATGGTCACCCTCACTAACACTACGCTCTCTAATAACCAGTCTAGTGGAACCGGCTTTGTCGGTGGCGGTGGCATTTACAACAACAGTACTGGCACTCTGAACCTGACGAACTGCAAGTTAACGCAAAATAAGGCTTCTACTACGGGCGCTGCCGACGCGAATGGCGGCGGCATTTACAATCGCGATGGCACGGTCAATTTAATAGACTGCGTGCTGCATGCTAATGAACTTTCTTTTCCCAACGGTAATGGGAATGGCGGCGGCCTCTTCAACGCCAGCGGCATCCTCAACATCTCGAATTCTCTGCTTGACGCGAATGACGTCGGGCCTATTTCCGGTCAGAATTCCGGCGTGAACGCGAGCGGCGGCGGCCTTTGTTCCGTTAGTGGCACCGTGAATATTACCAATAGCACCCTGGACAGTAATCATGTTTTCGCTCTCGGTTCCCGAAGCGCGCGCGGGGGCGCTATTTTTATTACGGACGGCACGGTGAATATTACTAACAGCACGGTGACCCATAATTCGGCTGGTTATTTGGCTCCTTCAACCGCGTTCGGTGGCGGCATTTTCAATGTGGCCGGCGTCGTCAAAGTCAAGAGCACGATAGTCGCTTTAAACACGACCTTCGAAACGATGAGCGCTCCCCCGGAGTCAAACCCGGATGTTTCGGGGCCATTCAGCTCGCAGGGGTTTAACCTTGTCGGCAAAACAGACGGCAGCACCGGCTTCACCCAGGTTACTGACCAAACGGGAACCGTAGCCTCGCCGCTTGATCCTAAGATCGACACAAGCCTAAGAAGCAACGGCGGGCCTACCAATACTGTCGCACTGCTCAAGGGCAGCCCGGCGATCGATAAAGGCACCAGCCAGTGTCTCACTTGTGGTTTGACAGGGATTCTCGCAACCGACCAGCGCGACTCCGGATTCGCACGCACCTTCGACGACCCAGCAGTGTCTAATCCGCCCGGCGGTGACGGGACGGACATCGGCGCCTTTGAGGTGGAGACCAGCTTCTTCACCAGGCTCGCTAATGTCTCCACTCGCCTGGCCGTGCAGACCGGCGATAACGTTCTTATCGGTGGTTTCATCATTACCGGGACCCAACCGAAGAAAGTAGTTCTCCGTGCGATCGGGCCGTCACTGCCCTTCCCGAATGATCTCGCTAATCCGACCCTCGAGCTGTTCGGTCCGTCCGGATCCATTGCTACGAATGACGACTGGAAGAACTCGAGTCCCGCCGACAAACAGGCCATCATCGATAGCGGCGTTCCCCCTACGAACGATTTGGAGTCCGCGATCGTAGCGACGCTTCCGGCGAACAACACCGGTTACACGGCGATCGTTCGTGGAGTGAACGGCGGGACGGGGATCGGCGTGGTCGAGGCTTTTGATCTCGATCGATCCGAATCGAAGCTCGCCAACATATCCACGCGAGGCTTTGTTCAAACAGGCGACAACGTTCTTATCGCCGGCACAATAATCCTTGGTGACCCGAGCCAGCAAATCGTCGTGCGAGGCATCGGCCCTTCGTTGTCCCTGCCGAATAAGCTTCTCGACCCTACCCTTGAGCTCCGCAATCAGAACGGCGCCCTCTTCGCGACAAACGACAACTGGGTAAACAGTACGAACAAACAAGCCATAATCGACAGTGGATTGGCGCCAACCGACGACCACGAGTCGGCGATCATTCTTACCCTCCCAGCCAACGGCGCCCAATACACTGCTATCCTCCGTGGCGTGAACGGCACGACCGGCATCGCCGTCGTCGAAGTCTACGCCCTCCAATAGTTCCTTTTCTGTAGCGGCGGTCTATGACCGTCGAAGCTTAAGCCCGTGCAGTATCCAACAGCTGTTGACGACCGCAGAAAAAGAACCGACAACTTTGGTCATATGATCGTGAGTACTTTGCGTAGTCGCCACCTGATTTGCGGTTCCATCTGCGCGATCACTTTCCTTGCCGCTTCTGCCGTTCCCGCCCAGGACGCCGCCGATCAGGCCAAAGCCGCGGGCGCTGTTCCGTTGTCGACCGTCTTACTCGAGAAGGTCGATAATGTGGTCAAGAAGGTCGAAAGTGATCCTGCCGCCAAAGTCGAATACATGGCCGCCGGGAAGGACGCCGGCGCGCGACCGGAGAATATGACCGAGCTGGTCGAGACCAAATACCCGAAGCTCGCCGCCCTGTTCAAAACGACGGACATGCCGCCATTCGAGTTTATGAACGCGTCGGGTGCGATCTTCATGACCGCGGCCCTTTCCGAAACGGAGACCGCTCCGGAAGACGAGCGCGCCGCGGCTAACATCAAATTTTACAAGGCCAATAAAGAGCGGGTGACAGCTACGATGAACAGATTGGAAGCAGCAGAGAAGGGTGGTACCGAGAAGACAGCGCCCGCCTCGCCATCGTCGAGCACAGCCCCCACGCCCTGACCGATCGAGCGCGCTATTCGTCGATCCGGTTGTTGTAGCGGCGATCGGTGATCCCGGCCGTTAAAAGGAGGATTCCCGGCTCCCACTATCCGTATGATCCGGTTAATCCGCGGTTGATCTTTTCCGCATTAGGGACGAAACGGCCGAATGCACTCGCGAAGTTCGTGGCACGCTTCCTCTCTCATTCTCCTTCTTGCTTGCCTCGGGTTCGCGGCGACAACCTTTGCCGCTCCTGAAGAATCCGCGATCATTGCGGCGACAAAGAAATATCTCGCCGCCAACTCATATCCTCCCGACATCAAGATAGCCGTCGAGAAAGTCGCAGGCGATTACGCTCGCGTATCTGTTACGCCAGCGAGCCAGCAGATGGATCCAGCCATCGCTTTCCTGAAAAGCGACCACGGTGCCTGGAAAGTCCTCGAGCTCGGCACCGGCTGGGATCCGGCCGACCTGGCAAAGCTGCACATCCCGAAAAGTCTGCGGCCCTGAGCCTGTAGTCGCGTTGCTGCGCTAATCTCTCGTTGTAGCGGCGGTCTGTGACGGTCGGGATCTGTCGGCTGTCGGCAGTCCTAGACCGCCGCTACAAGATTCATCTCGGCGCTCCGCAGTCTTGCCGTTTTCACCAGATCCTCATTACACTAGCAACGATGCAGGAAGATTTCGCTATCGTCGGAACACCGACAGGATTCAATGACGCGAACGTCACTCTTACCGGCTACTTTGAATACGATTGGGACCCGGAACGCGAAAAGCTGCTCGATAAGCAGGTCGTGATCCTCGGTTTGGATCGGAGCGATTTTACAGATACGACGGGAGTCACCTACAAGTTTACGAGCCAGGCAATCGATCGCTCACGCATCAAGCAGTTCGAAGGAAACTGGCCGGAAGGCCACGGATTCCGCGACACCCTGCATTTGATCGCCAACATCATCTCAACTTACAGCGCGCCCGGCGAAGGAACTCGGCACGACATCCTCGCCACCGCCGAAATCATGCGGATGGGCAACCGCTACTACGAGAAGGTCCGCTGAGAACTTTGTAGGGGAAACACACCGCTTGCCGATCGACGCGCTTTTTGCTGTAGCGGCAGTCTACCTGTCACGCTTTTGCTGTAGCCGCGGTCTGTGACCGTCGATGTTTTGAGAATGATGGCAACCGGCGCGGTCGCCCTGCGATTCAAGCTACTTCGTCTTTTTCTTGTCGCTCTTTTTCGCTGCGGCGATGCGCTCCGCCTTTTTACGCCGGGCGGCGCGTTTCTTCACGTTATCTCGTCCTTGGCTATTTCCCATAAGACGACACTGTCGTCGCTCCGTCGGCAGTTCCAAATTGTTTCGGCCGTTAATCGGACGCAGGAAAAGCCGCGTCGCTCTGTCGGCGCGCCCTTATCTGGCGGCGCCCCGTCGCCTGTGTCCGAGATCGCGCTACTTATCGGGTCGAGAAGGAGGCGGGAGCGTACCGTAGAAAAACTGGCCGTCGTCCTCCGTGCCCGGCGATTTCATAAATATCTTTGCAACGTCGCCCGGCGCAGGACCGCTCGGCGCCTGGAAAAGCTCCAACGTGATCTCGACGTCATCGGCTGGCGCCTTGTGCAGGATCTCCAGTGGAAAGACGTAAGTGAACGTCTCCCCTTTCTTCACCTGTCTCTGGTCGCTCGGCTGATTGGCTGACTGGAAAACAGTGGTGAAGGAGCCTTCCGCATCAGTTTGCATTCCGGTGAGGTTGCCCGCAAACCTACCCGAGTTGTGGACCGTCACGTTCACCCGAATCTCGGCCGGAGAAACATCATCCGGGAAATAGCCCCAGCTGTTTAGCTCGATCAGATTGCGCAAAGGTCTGCGACTCTCCGTGACAGCTTCGCGTTGATGCCTGGCGGCCGCATCGTGCAACCTGCCATAAGTCACCAGCCCTGCGACGAACAGAACGATCGAAAGGACGATCAGCCCGAGCTGATGCAGGACCGTGTGTTTGGGCCGAGCAAAGAAGAGGGTAATCGCGCTGAGAACGACGTAGATAGCGACGCAATCGACATACGGCCCGAACCACAGCCCACGGAAATCGAGCGTGATCCAATTGCCTCCGCGCGGGGCGAACAACGCCTGATCGATGAAATAGACCGGGAGCGCGAGCAGTGCCAGGCAGATCCAGACGATCAGGTATTTAAACCACCTCGGCTTCACAAGGCTGTGGTTTAACAGAGCGAGGCGAACCTTGAAAGAGATGTCCGCTTGGCATTTTCCGGCGAAATCTCGCTGAGAGGCGAGTTCGGCCTGCATATCAGCGTACCGCTACGTTGGGCAGCTTAACCGTCTGATGCGGCGGCATACCCACCGAAGTCGTAGCCCGCGAGCGCCGGGACCGCCTCCTCAAGAGAGGAGGGGACGGCTTCCTCATTCGCTGCGAAAACAAAAAAAGCCAGAGGCCCAAAGGAAGAACAGCTTTAACCAAAAGGACAGTCTTGTTGAAATCGCTCTCACAAACTCGTCACAGATCACTTTGCCAATGCTGCGAAATGGAGCTTGCCGGTGGCGGCTAATTTTTGATTGAATCAGGTCGATCAAATGAGCGGCGGACGAATCACGAGCGAGGAAAAGTCGACCTTTAGCAAGTACTTCGGTCTCGCCCTGCTGATCGCGCTCGGGGTCGGCGGAATTTATTTCTTCTTTCTTACCCAGGAGACGAAGGAGGTGATCGGTTTCGATCCAAAACTGCCAGTCCAGAGCGACAGCGTTCTAAAACGCCGGTTAAAGCTCGAGCAGTACCGGGTTGTGCGCGAAAATGGGACCCAGATGCCATTTCAAAACGAATTCTGGAACAACGATCGTCCCGGGATTTACCTCGACGTTATTACCAACGAACCGCTCTTCACTTCGGTTGACAAGTACGATCCGAACCTGGGCATGCCGACCTGGAGCAAACCAATCTCGAAGGACCTCCTGGAAGAGAGTCTGGACACTTCGCACGACA
>JBJMXE010000154.1:0-13935 GCA_045809745.1 Chthoniobacterales bacterium
ACCGGTATTATTTAGAGATTATGGATCGTGGCTGAGGATGAAGCGGTCAGGCAGTTCTTGAAGGCAGCGGCGTGTTGCTACCGGTTAGCTAACTTTAGCCGCGGTCTATGACCGCCGAGAAACGAACTCGAGACAGTGTTCCCCCACCGCCCAACCGGGTCATAGACCGCCGCCGAAGCTCTCCGGGTCGAAGATATCGTATTCCGTTCGTGGGACGATCGAGTCCCCGTGGCGGAACATCATACAACCCGATGAAAACGGACGCCTCAACCTAACCAACACCGAATCAGCGCTTTACGTTATTCGGGAAAACCCTGGCACGCTCCATGCAAGGCCAGCGACGGACGTGTACCACAAGTAGCGCGCACACTCGGCCAAACTTTTCTCATCATGAACGATATTCGCTTCGCTTTTCGCCAACTTTTCAAAGCACCGGCCTTCTCCATCCTCGCCGTGGTTACCCTGGCCATCGGTATCGGCATGAACACCGCGATTTTCAGTCTGATGCATCAGCTGATCTTGCGAGGATTACCGTTTCAAGAACCCGATCGCATCGTTCGCATTTACGGCGAAGCGAAAGAACGCGAGTTAAAACAGTTACCTTTTTCGGTCCCGAAGTTTTGGCATTATCGCGACGGCCAAAACGTATTCTCGAGTTTGGCTGGCGACTGGGGCAATGGTTTCAACCTCACCGGCATGGGCGATCCGGTGCAGTTGATTGGTTGGAATGTGACCGCCAATTACTTCGATCTTCTCGGAATCAAACCAATTCTGGGCCGGAATTTCCTGCCGGAAGAGGAAGGCAAGATCGACGCCGCCCTCGTTACCGAAAGTTTCTGGCGCAAACGATTTAACTCGGATGGGGCGATCCTGGGACGCAGCATTACTTTGAACGGTGTTCCTACCACCATTGTTGGTGTTCTGCCCGATTTGCCGATCTCCTGGTTCTCGCGCGATGCCGAAATCTTCGTGGTAAAACCGTTCGAATTTCCCGGCCTAACGAAAGAAAGACTGATGCGAGGCGTCAGTTTCATCCGTTGCATCGGCCGATTGAAACCAGGCGTAAACATTCAGCAGGCCCAGGCAGCCATGCCGGCCCTGGAGAAGAGTTACCGCGAGCAACATCCCGAGACGGCGGATAACAGTTGGACGTCCGTTCTGGTTTCAGTGCAAGAAGATGTAACCGGCGACCTTCGGCCGGCCTTCATAATCCTGCTCCTGGCCGTGTCCGCGGTGCTGCTCATCGCCTGCACGAATGTGGCGAACCTCCTGCTGGTGCGGTTCACCGGAAGACGCCGCGAGATTGCATTGCGGATGGCCTTGGGCGCGGCACGACGAGGTATCGTTCGGCTTTTTGTGATTGAAAGCACGTTGGTAAGTCTCATTGCAGGAGGAGTTGGAATCTGCCTCGCCCTGGAGACACTGTCCTTGGTTACGAAATTAGCGGGAAACAATATTCCGCTCGAGGGTCACGTAGCCTTGGAAGTTCCGGTCCTTTTGTTCGCGCTTGGCATTTCGATTTTAACCGGGCTCGCGATGGGCCTTTATCCCGCCTGGCAGAGTTCCAAAACCGATCTGCTCGATGGACTGAAAGACGGCGGACGAGCGGTGAGCGGCAGTCGCGGCCAGCAACGGTTTCGGCGTGGACTGGTGGCAACGCAGGTTGGGCTTTCAGTCGTGCTTCTGGCGGGAGCGGCCATGTTGATTTCAAGCTTTGTGCGCCTGAGCGGCCAGGAGGCCGGATTCAAATCCGAGCGAGTGTGGGCTGGAGGCATCGGCCTGCCAGCGGCGCAATATCCAAAGCCGGATGACACGGCGCGATTTGCAGAACGTCTGCTCACCGAATTAAAATCGTCACCGGAAGTCGAAGCGACCGCGATCACCGATTCAGTTCCTCTGACCGGCGCGTATTCTCAATCACCCTATGCCCGGACCGATGGCGATCCCGTCCCTGTGAATCAACGCCCGCTCGGTCTAACCCGCAGCATTTCGCCGGGGTATTTCGCCACGCTACGCATTGCACTAATCTCCGGACGCGATTTCACCGACCGGGATGGAATCGACAAGCCACTGGTTGTGATTCTCAGCAAGGCAACGGCGAAAAAGCTTTTCCCTAACGACAATCCACTGGGCCGGCAGATCCTGTTCGGCACCGATAACGGCACGGGTTTACCAGCCGAAGTTGTCGGCGTGGTCGGCGACGTTCGGTCGCGAGAGTTGGCGAAGGAGAACGAGATTGAATTTTACAAGCCATGGGCGCAGCGCAGCGGTCCCTTCCTGAATGTGATGGTTCGCAGCGCCACGCCACCCCAGCACGCCGCCGCAATCGTTCGCGCCGCGTTGGATCGGCTTGACCGCACCGTGCCGATACTCCAACCAAGCACTCTGGATTCGATCGTGTCCGATTCGCTGGGCCGACAGCGATTGATGATGGGACTTCTGGGGGTCTTCGCCGGAATTGCGCTTCTCCTGGCGGTAGTTGGGATCTACGGAGCTGTCGCTTATACGGTCGAGCAACGAACCGGCGAGATCGGAGTCCGGATGGCGCTGGGCGCGCAAACCAGCGACGTATTAAGGTTGGTAGTTAGGCAAGGCATGAATCCTGTCCTAGTCGGTCTGGCGCTCGGATTGATCGGGACATTTGCGGTTGGGCAATTAATCGCGGCCCAGCTCTACAAAGTTTCACCGCACAATCCACTGCTGCTCAGCGCGACTGCCGCCGTTCTGGTGGTCGCTGCGCTGCTGGCGTGCTTAATTCCCGCTCGTCGCGCGACGCTAGTGAATCCGATTCAGGCATTGCGCGCGGAATAAGAAACAATTGGAAAACAGCAGCGTTGATAGCCGTTCGGTGAACGGCCGCTACCAAGGCTAGAGTTACCCCGATCCGGTAGCCGCGGCTCTGGCCTGAACAAAAGCAGCGACGGATCGTTCCACGTGCTTGGGAGTTGTCGCCCAGTCACACACGCTGATTCGAATTACCGTTTTGCCGGACCAACTCGAACCGCCGCACCAGCATTCACCTGAGGCCTGGATGTTCTTCACCGTCGCACTCGTGGTTGCATCATCTCCGCAGGACACGAGCACCTGGTTGAAGACGATCTCGTTGTGGATTTCAAATCCGGCCTTCGCCAGCAGTTCGGCAAAGTAGCGTGCGTTCTCACACAATTGCTCTACCAATCGTTGAACACCTTCGCGGCCGAGTGCCTTCAGCACTGCCCACAACTCAATCACCCTGGCGCGATTCGACATAGAAGGTCGGAAATTCATCGGGTCCCGATGCTCGCTCCACAAAAAGTAGGATGCCGACGCCCGGAACGAACGCATCAATGCATCACGATCCCGGCAAAGAATCATACCCGAGTCATAGGGAACGTTCAGGGTCTTATGTGCGTCAACCGACCACGAGTCCGCTTTGTCAATCCCATCGCAGATCTCGCGCATCGACGGCACAACGCGCGCCCATAATCCGAACGCGCCGTCGACGTGAACCCATGAACCGGACGCATGTGCGCGCTCGGAAATTTCGCCGACTGGATCGATGGCACCGGAATTCACGTTGCCAACTTGCGCTACGACTAATGCTGGTTCGTCGAGCATAGGCATTTGATCAGGTCGCATCCGTCCCTGGTCGTCGGAGGCAACTGTCTCTACGTGATCGGAACCGAGTCCAAGGATCGAAATGGATTTGTGCACCGCCGCGTGCGAATCCGCACCGGCAATGATTCGGATGCGGGGAGCGCCGTACAGTCCCTGTTTGGCGACGTCCCAGCCTTTTCGCCGGAGTAATTCGTTTCGGCCGGCACAGAGACCGGAAATATTTGCAATCGTCGTTCCCGACACGAATCCGACCGCGGTCTCCCGCGGGAAATCCAGCAGCGAAACGAGCCACCGCTCGCAGATTTCCTCCAGCCGCGCGCTAATTGGCGACATCACGTAATGAGCGGTGTTTTGATCCCAGACATCGCCTAACCACCGGGCGGCAAGACCGATTGGAATGGAGCCACCGTTAACGAAGCCAAAGTATCGGCCGGCCGTCTGGTTAACTGTTGCCGGTGTGCCGACCTGGTTTAGAAGCGTAAGCACCGAATCGGGGTCACTGGGATTTTCGGGCAGTGGCTCGTCAAATACATCCAGAGCTTTCAATGACGAGTCAGTGGGGAATACCGGGCGATCGTCGAGATGATCGAGGTAATCGCCGGCAAACCGGCGGGCCTTGTCGAGCAACGACGGAAGACTCTCTTGATTCGCCCATTCGTTCGGGGCGTATTGTTTTTTCCGACTTGTTTTCTTCATGATATTTGAAGAACCGCAGTTAAAGAACGCTCAACGCTCAACGCTCAACGCTCAACGCTCAACGCTCAACGCTCAACGCTCAACGCTCAACGCTCAACTTGGAATCAGAATGTTGTAGAGCCGGTTGTGCCGACCGCCTGTGCAAGTTCCGGTGGTTGGCAGAACCACCGCTACAACTAGAAGCGCCCATATTGCTGCAAGCCGTCCCCTGGATGGCAAACCTTTAAAGCGTTGAATCGCTGAGCGGTTGAAGCGACCATAACGCCATGCCGCCACTCACCTACGGGAATTATCTGGATCTGGAAAAGCTGCTGACTCTCCAGAACCCCAGGTCAACTCCGGCGGAGCATGATGAGATGCTGTTCATCATCATTCATCAGACCTACGAGCTTTGGTTTAAACAGCTGCTGCACGAGTTCGAAAAAATTAAGCGGGACTTTTCCGCGGGTGATCTATTCGGCGCGATTCACTCCTTCAAACGAACCCGTACCATTATGAAAACGCTCGTCGGCCAGATCGATATTCTGGAAACGATGACGCCATCATCATTTTCAAGTTTTCGCGACCGACTGGATACCGCTTCCGGGTTCCAATCGGTGCAGTTCCGCGAGCTGGAATTCTTGCTCGGATACAAGCGCAGTTCGGCGATGGCACATGTGAAACCTGACTTTCCGGGAGCCGATCGGCTCAAAGGACGGTTGACTGAACGGACCGTGATCGATCACTTTTACGATTTTCTGCAAACCCGAGGCGCGACGATCCCGGAGGAACTGAAGAATCGTGATATCACTCAACCGAACCAGCCTAACGAAGATGTGCAACGCGAAATCCTAAGACTCTACAAGCATTCACCGGACGTGAGTATTCTATTGGAGCTGATGACGGACTTCGATGAAGGCCTTCAGGAATGGCGTTACCGGCACATCAAACTGGTGGAGCGCACGATCGGCGCCAAGAAAGGGACCGGCGGATCGCTAGGCGTGCCTTTTCTGAAGGAATCGCTTTTCAAGCCGATCTTCGCGGATCTCTGGGCGATTCGCCACGAAATGTAGCCGCGGCTGAACGCCGCGGAATGATCAAACCCGAATCTCGAAATTCGAAACCGCCATGATCCGCGAAACACGCGAAAGAACGCCAGAGGGAACCTGCCGAACTTCGCCCTTTCGCGTTTTTTAGCGTGTTTAACGGATCTGAGTCTTACATCAGGGCCATCCGCGTAAATCCGAGGTCACGTTTTCAGGCCGAGGAATTCCCGGGCGGTACCGCCGAGCAACCGCGCTTTGGCGTCGCCTGCCAGTTCATCGATCGACTGGATGAGTTTGCCGGGATGGTGCTCACCCAAAACGAAGGGATAGTCGGAGCCAAGCGCGATGCGGTTCGGGCCGAATAGTTTCAGCAGCATTTGGAGGGCGTCGGGGTCGTGAACCAACGAATCGACGTAAAATCGCGCCGGGACCTGCAAGCCATTGGTGTCGGTCCGAGCGAGATAGTTGCGCGGTTGCACCGGATTATCCACCGCCACCAGATCCGGACGAACATGGAAGGCGTGATCGATTCGTCCAACCGTGAATGGAAATCCGCCGCCGCCATGGGCAAACGCAACTCGAAGCTTCGGGAACCGCTCAAAAACGCCGCCAAACATCATCGAGCAAATGGCGAGACAGGTTTCGGCCGGCATGCCCACCAGCCATGGCAGCCAGTATTTGGGCATTCGCTGCTTGCCTAACATGTCCCAGGGATGAACAAAAACGGCCGCATTCGATTGTTCGGCCGTCTTCCACACCACGTCCAGCGACCGATCATCGAGGTTCCGGCAGTCGGGTCCATGGCAATGTTCGTTGGCATCGACGTGGGTTCCGATCTCGACCCCTTGTAACCCCAACTCACCCACGCACCGCGCAGCTTCGCGCGCGGCGAGATCCGGATCCTGCAACGGTATGGTGCCGAGGCCGGCAAACCGCTTTGGGTGTTCTCGCACAACCGAAGCGATGTGGTCATTCAAGCGCTGGCACAGGTCCAGGCAATCAGCGGGCTTGGCCCAATAGCTGAACATCACGGGCACGGTCGAAAGCACCTGCATGGTGACGCCGGTCCGCTCCATGTCTTCGATCCGCCGTTTTGGATCCCAGGTGTTGTCGCCAATCTCCCGAAACACCTGCTGCCCTTTCATCATCCGCGCGCAGCAAGGCTGGTAATGGTCTAACCGAATGAAGCCGGGGTAACCGTAGCGAGCGTCGAGGTCGGGCCACTCGTAGGGCAGAATGTGAGTATGAAGATCTATCTTCATCGAGGCAGAGAAAAACGCCCACCGCTGAACCTCCAACGCTGAACGCTCAATTCAGAAAAATCAGCCGCCTGCTTTACGCTCATGCTCGTAATCGTAATCGTAATGGCCCGAGCCGATACCCACGGATGAAGTTCATAGTTGATAGAACCGCATCGCCAGCGTGCCTTTAGTTAAGAGCGTTGGTCAAGCCGGCTGAATACCTGCGAGTGCAACTCACCTGTGCCAGCTGCGCTGATTCACCCAGCTCCAGCGAAAAACAGAGGGCGTCAATTCTCAACTAGAGCGAGGGCAACGAAGCGTTCTATCAATGCTCAACTAACTTCAGAACGGCTTTACCGGCTCTGGTTTCGCGACCTTGTGCCCGCAGTTTTTACATGTCCGCCGGGCATCATCATTCCAAAAATCGAGCATCGCCTGGCTGAAATGCTCGACGATATCGCCACAGTCGAAATCAATGTCTTCTACAACCGCGCCGCAGTTGTCGCAGTAGAAAATCACATGCTCGTGCTCTCCGGCTGGTCGACGTCGCTCGACCACCACACCGATCGTGTCGGGTGGACGAACGGGCGCGTGCGGCACGTTAGCCGGAATGAAGAAGGTCTCCCCTTCCCGCACCAGATGGTCTACGATCTTGTCGCCTTCGCGGATCCGAACTTTGATGTCGCCCTTAAGCTGATAAAAATATTCCTCGGAATCGACCTGGTGAAAATCGTTCCGCGCATTCGGGCCCTTGATCACCATGACGAAGAAGTCCCGGCCATCATAAAGGTACTGGTTACTCACCGGTGGCTTGAACTGGTCGCGATGTTCTTCGATCCAGTTGGCCAGGTTAACCGGTTCCTGCACGCTGGAAGTGGAGTGGCTTGGGGGCAAAATGACGGGGCGCGGCTCAGCAGCAGTGTTTGCCATGTATGGAGCGTATTTCGGGAGCAGGATAGCGTCAATGCGGCGGTGCCGAACTCCGTTCCAGCAACACCTCAGGATATTGACTTGCCATTTGAAACCCGCCCATTCGCTGCCTTAGTATCGGGCCTTTCATGAATGTTCGCCTCCTGCTTCGATGCTCCTTCAGCTGCGCTGCGCTATTAATCCTCGCCGGTTGCCAAGAGCTGGAGACAGCGCATCAGACCGCAGCCAGCGCGATCCGGTCCGTCATTCCTCCATCCTGGTATAACTCCGGAGGCTACTGGCAGGACGACAATGTTCCCGGCTCACCTCGGATCGTCGTTCATCTGTCCGAGCAGAAGGCGTATTTTTATAAAGGCAAGCATGTGATCGGCGAAACCGTCATATCAAGCGGCAAGCCCGGGTTTTCCACGCCGGCAGGCCGCTACCACGTGGTATCAAAAGATCGCGATCATGTGTCCAGCGAGTTCGGCGATTACATCGACGACCACGGCAATATTATTAAAACGAATATCGATGTGCGAAAGGACAGCCGTCCCAAGGGCACCCACTTTGACGGCGCGCGAATGCCATACTGCATGCACTTCAATGGCGGTTATGCCATGCACGAAGGTTACGTTCCGCCGTTTGCCGCATCGCACGGTTGTATCCGCCTTCCGAAGGGAATGGCGCGACACTTCTTCGACGCCGCGCATGAAGGCACTCCGGTGATCGTCAAAAACTAGATGCAGCTGTCGCGTAGCGGGCAGCAGTTCGACGGAGGCCGAATCCGGCCGTTGTACAAAACCATCATTTATGCCGCTGCATGGCTTGCCGCGCTGTTCGCCACCAATCCTTCTGCTGGTTATTGGTCGATGGCTTTCCTGTTCCCGCTTGGCTTGGCAGCGTTCATTAGCCTGCGGCTCGGCAATGATGGCGGGTGGTGGGTGTATGGCACGTGCATCGCCATCTATTTAGTACACGCGGTCTTTTTCTTCCGGTCGAAGACCACCCGCGCGACCATGATCCTGTTCGGCCTACTCGCGGCGCTCCTTATCTGCAACGTTTCGGGCTGCCGAGCGCAACTGCCGCATTAGCACGGCGGTCAGCAATCACCAATCGTCGCATACCACACGCCAGAGGTGTTGCCATGTCATCCCGAGCGAACTCGAGGGACCTCCCAACTGCGGTATGCGTCACCCAAGTAGGAGAGGTCCTTCGACTTCGCTCAGGACGACACCTTCGGGTGCTTCGGAACACACCGGTAACAGTGCGCGCCTTTACCCTGGTGGCCAGGCGAGCGCCCGTTTGCCTAACAAATGGACGTGCAGATGAGGGACGCTTTCGCCGGCGTCAGGGCCATTGTTGATCACCACCCGATAACCACCACTCAGCTCAAGCTTGCGGCCGATTTTCGCAGCTGCCAGCAGTAAGTGGCCTAACGTCGCCGCATCTGCTTCGCTCGCCTCGGCCAGCCGGGGGATCACTTTCTTCGGCACGATCAGCACGTGAACCGGCGCCTGAGGATTCACATCCTCGAACGCGATGGCTTGTTCATCTTCCCAAACAATTTTGGCTGGAATCTCGCGGGCAACGATTTTCTCGAATATGGTCATGGCTCTTAAATACGTCCGGCCTTTAGACGACTGCCGGACCTCAGAAGCTAGAGATCAGAGCCGAGAACGCAAAAGATTAGCGGATCGAGCACTGAATACAGCGCCCGACTCCCCCCGAAGCCAGGCGTTCCCGAACAAAACAAACGATCTCAGATCGAAGAATATCGCAACCGCGCGTCCACGCTTTTACGCCGCGCAATTGCTTGACGCATAAGTGCACCGAGCAGAGCCGGAGATTCTCTACTCCGGTATCGAGTAAAGACTGAATCCGCTTCTCCAGGATATCGAAAAACGCCAACTCGTATCCGGTGCCCGCTTGCTGCGCCAGGTCGAGAAGCGCAATCGTGATCGGCGGCGGCGCCGGACTGAAGTGCGGAATAATCTCCTTGTAGCCAATGACCTTCAGCACGTAACGGACAGTCTGCGAAAGCTGGCTAAACGCGACAACTGACTCATCGGTTCGCAGTCGCAGATAGAACGCGATGCTCTCGGTTACGTGATCGGTGAGCCACCAACGTGGATAACCTGCTTCATCCGCGGCCCGGGTGATGGCATCGTGAAGCCAATCCCTATCAAACTCGAACAGCTGGCCCGAATCGCAGCGCAAGTAGGGAAATTCTTCTTTAAACGCTACCATGATTTTCTTTCGCGGCTCCGGCCGATTTCGCTCGTTCCGCCGACTCCGCTCCTTCCGGCGGGAAAAGTTCGCGCTGCAGAGAGTTCGGTTTGATGCGACGACCGAGCGCCTGCACCGCATCCACAAATTGGTCGGGATCCTGAAACCGCTGATGAACCGACGCGTAGCGCAGATACGCGACTTCATCGATCTCGCGCAATTTCTCGAGAACCTTCGAGCCGACATCAGCAGAGGTGACCTCACGCCCGCTGGTTTCCAGCTCGTGAACGATGTCGTCGACCATTTCCTCGAGCGTCACCAGACTGGTCGAACGCTTTTCGAATGCTCTCGCGATGCTGCTGGCAAGTTTGCGCCGATCGAATGGTTCATGAGTGCGGTCGCGCTTCACCACTCGCAAATCCGATCGCTCAATCTCTTCGTAAGTTGTGAAGCGATACTCGCAGCTGAGACATTCTCGCCGGCGGCGGATGCTCGAACTGTCACGTGACTGGCGCGAGTCGATTACCTTATCATCCCGCGACCCGCACTTGGGACAACGCATGGTGTTCGGCGACTACCTACCACACCATCCGTTGTGGAGTCAAAACTATTTACACAAGGTTTTTGATTCCATATTCCTGTTGAATGGGACCAAGGGAGGACGAAGGCATCGCGACCGGCACAACCTGCAATCGTTCTCGTGTCTACAATCGAGCCAACCGGCGGCTAACGAGCGAGGTGTAGGCTGGGGGGAGGCTCTCCGGCCCCGCAAAGCACGGTTGCTTGATCTTTTCCTGCTCACACCAACATTCCCCGCAGTGCAGACAAGCACAACTGTTACTGCGTCCCGTGAACCGTCTGCAGAAGCTACCCCTTCCATAATCGCTAACATCGTCGCCGTAGCGTTACTCATAGGCGTCAGCGTGACTATCGCTTGGCCACGGTGGCGCGCCGGCATGGATTGGGGTGACGAAGGTTTTCTGGCCTATGGCGCCGTCCGAGTGATGGATGGCCAGATTCCTAACCGTGACTTCGTGAGCCTTCAGCCGCCGCTCTCGTTCTATACGGCAGCGGCAATGTTTCGAATGTTCGGCACCTCGGTCGTCTCACTTCGCGTCATGGGCGTGGCCATGTATCTGGCAATCCCGTTGCTGATCTATGGAATCAGCCGGACCGTTACGAGCAGTTTGGTGGCGGCGGCAGCTGCAATCCCTGCAACCGTTATCGGCCTTCCATATTTTTATTTTGCGCCCCTTGCCGTCTGGCAGGGAGTGACGGCTTCTTTGGTTGCGATTTTTCTCTTTTTGCAGGCCATCCTCCGAACCAGCCGATGGATTGGGTTCGTCGCGGGCGTGTTCACGGCTGCATCACTGCTGCTACGACATGACCAGGGGCTTTATACGTTTCTTTCAATCGTTGCGCTATGGTTAGCGCTGAAGCGGGTAAACATCCGGCCGGGGAATGCCGCTAAAACTTCGGCATTGATCGCCCCCTGGCTGACCGGATTGGCAATAATAATTCTGCCGGCGGTTGCCTATTGGTGGGTCGCCGGAGCGTTGCCAGCCATGTTTGGACAACTGATCGTTTTCCCGCTGACGGTTTACGGAAGAACGAGTTCATTACCCTTCCACTATTTCAACACCCGGCTGCCGATCTCGCGGAATGCAGTAACTGCTCTTTATTTTCTGCCCATTGTGACCGAGCTGGTTGCACTTGTCTGGGTCGTCCGCCGGCTCGTTAGCCGCAGGGTTTCACTCAACGATGCGATCGTGATTTTTTTCCTGGTTTGGACAGGTCTGTTTTATTTCCAGGTCCTAACCAGGTCCGACGTTTTCCATCTCATGGTTGCGCTTCCTCCATTTTTTGTGCTTGCGGCATGCGTTTGGGAACATTTCATGGAACGAATCAAGACTGCCCCGGCCGGTAGCGCGCCTAACAACAAAGCCCCGCGATTTGTGAGAAGCGTCTTATCGGTATTGGCGGCCACCGGGTTAGTTTATTTTTTGTGGCTAACCGCTTCTGTCTGTCTGCCGAATGTGACCAGGGCCAGTGAAATCCTCGATTTGAATCGGGGCGGGGTGCGGGTCGAAGGCGCTCGAGCCGTTGCACACGTTATACGCACCATTCAACAGAATGTGCCAGCGGACAATTCGATCCTTTCGCTGCCGTATCAGCCGATGTTCTATTTTTTAACGGAACGTCGGAATCCCACACGCTGGAATTATTTGTGGCCGGGCGACCAGACCGCTCATGATCACCAGATTTTGATTGCTGAAGCCAAACGCGATCCGCCCGCGGCGGTATTGATAACAAATGAGCCAGGGATGGCGGAATATGCACCACTGATCCTGGATTATGTGCACGCGGAATTCTGGCCAGCGGGGAAGTCAGGAGAGCTCACCGTATATTTGCCGCGCAACAAGCTCGGGGAGGCGGTGCCTCCCTGACGATTTTCGCATCGGCCGAGGGCTCGGCCGATGCCGGTGGGAAGGGTCCCGTTACGCTGCGGCCGCTTCGGTCGGAGCGCGTTTTGCTGCGCCTTTTTTGGCGCGCGGCTTCTTCTCAGCGAAGCGAAAACCAATTTTACCGTTTTCCAGCTTCAGATGTGCGGAGAAAGGCCTGCCTTTTTTGGAAATAAATTTCGGCAGCAAGTCAGTCTGACCGACGGTCATGAGTTTTTGAACCTGCTCGCTCGGAATTTCGCGTTGCAGGATAACTTTGCTGACGCGGAAGGTGCAGGTCTTCGGATTGGCCAGCGCCCGCTCACAGGCAAACGCGTTCTCGAGTTCGTAAACCTTGCCCTCCTTGCAAACCGGGCAAACACCGATCAGCGGGTGACGCGCAGGGTCAATTGTTAGGGCACCGCCGTTGCCGTTTTCACCAAAATCAAACTGCTGCTTAAATTCCTCGCCCAGTTTCACCGGTGCGTTGAACTTCCGGCCCATCTTGCTGCGAAATCCTTCCAATGGACCCACCCGGCCCTCGACCAGCAGCTTCTCGATTTCTTCCCGAGCGAACGAGCGACCGGCCATGGTCTTCCAGACGATCAGTTCACAGGACCGGCACTTAAACGTCCGGTAATCTTCATCGAACGGCCCCTTGCCGCAGCGAGGACATTTCACCTCCAGCGGTTGAAAATTCCCGCCGACGTTGTCCCCTTCAAAGTTCTTGGCTTTATCCACGATCTCGCGAGTGAAACTGCGGATCCCGGTCATGAATTCCCTGCTCTGCATCTCACCGGCCTGAATTCGCCGGAGGTTGTATTCCCATTCTCCCGTCATTTCGGGCGAACAAAGCTCGGCGATTCCGATTCCTTTGAGGAGCGTGATCAGCGCCATTCCCTTTGCAGTGACGATCAGGTCGCGCCCCTGCCTAACGATATATTCCTGAGCAATGAGTCCTTCGATGATGGCCGATCGAGTGGCCGGGGTGCCGAGACCTTTCGCCTTCATCGCCTCCCGCAATTCGACGTCTTCAACCAGCTTGCCCGCGCCTTCCATAGCGGAAAGCAGTGTGGCCTCATTGAAGCGCGGCGGCGGGTTCGTCTCGCTCTGGCTGATTTCGATATTCAGCACCTTTGCCTGCTCATTGTCTTCGATGGCAACCAGTGAAGCGTCGTCATCCTCGGCGCCGGTGCGTTCGCGGCCATAAACAGCCAGCCAACCCGGATCTTTGATGATTTTGCCTTCAGTCTTGAAAACGTCTTTGTCTACCCGGGTAATGCGGGTGGTTACTTCAAATTGCGCAGGTGGGAAAAAGACGGCGATGTAACGCCGCACGATCATCTCGTAAATCTTCTGCTGAACGTCATCCAGTCCGTGCGGAACCGTACCGGTCGGGACAATTGCGAAGTGGTCGGAAATCTTCGCGTTATTGAAAATTCGCTTGGTTGGCTTCACCCACTGGTTAGTCAGAACTGTGCGGGCGTGTGGGTTTTCGGTTTTGCTCAACGTCGCCTTAACCGTCGGGATGTAGTCCTCCGGCAGATAACGGGAATCGGTTCGCGGGTAGGTGATGACTTTGAAACGCTCGTAGAGTTGTTGCGCGATCTGCAAAGTCCGTTTGGCGCTAAATCCTCGCCCGTTCGCATCGCGCTGGAGGCTCGTTAGGTCGTACAATAATGGCGGCGCCTGGCTCGTCGGCTTGCGTTCTTCGGTGACCACCCCGGTTTTGCCCAGGCAACGGGTCCTGATGTCGTCAGCCTGCGCTCTCTCCCAGATCCGTTCGGCCCGGGCATC
>JBJMXE010000155.1:0-27008 GCA_045809745.1 Chthoniobacterales bacterium
AACATGCATTTGTACGGGTTTTTTCATGAGGTAAGTCTTTCGATGAATTACTTAGCCATTCGGCTAATAATTAATATTTAGCAGATCGGCTAAATGATGCAACTGCCACGTGAAAGGCAATGCTCCGCCGATTAGTGTGGAAGGCGCCTCACCGCGGCGACTCTGCCATTGGGCGTTGAGCGTTTTCCAACCTCTCCGCCGGTTCAACCCTTCAAGCCTTCGACGCTTTAACGCTTTAACGCTTTAACGTTTTACCATGAACCATTAACAACGTTGGCCTATGGACCATTTTATCGCTGAAAGAGTCGAACGCTTCGCTCAGGAACATACCGAGCCAGAGCCCGATCTCTATTCGCGTCTCCGCGAAGAAACTTATCGCACCATGAAATGGCCTCAGATGCAGGTTGGCCTCCTTGAAGGCCGGTTTCTGCAAATGCTCGTCCGCCTGACCAATGCGCGAAACCTTCTCGAGATCGGAATGTTCACCGGTTACAGCACCCTGATGATGGCGGAAGCGTTGCCGGACGACGGACGACTCACCACCTGTGAAGTCGATCCACAAGCGGAAGCAATCGCTCGGAAATACTTCAGCGAGAGTCCGCATGGACCCAAGATCTCGATTCGCATGGCACCGGCATTGGAAACAATCAGGACTTTGTCCGGCCCACTGGACCTGGTGTTCATCGATGCCGACAAGCCGAATTATTCAAACTATTACAACGCTTGTTTTCCCTTGGTGAAGCCCGGCGGTCTCATTATCGGCGACAACGTCCTGTGGAGCGGCAAAGTGCTCGACCCACAAGATGACGACACCCGCGCCATTGTCGCCTTTGATCAGCTGGTCCACTCTGATCCGCGAGTGACGAACGTCTGCCTAACCGTACGTGACGGAATAATGCTCGCCTGGAAGCGGAAATGATGGTTCCACCTTGGTCGGTGCTGATTAACGACGCTCGAGCTCTGTTCGGCGATTCACCAATTTATCGATTACTAGCTTTGACCGCTTTGTCAGATTGACCCGCACCCTTTAACGCTTCAACGCTTCAACCCTTTAACTCTTTAACTCTTTAACTCTTTAACGTCCGGCCTTACGGCCGCGGCGCAAGTGACCTAACGATTTCCTCGAACCGCGGATCGCCGCGAAGCGGGTCCCACATCGGATGCAGCTTCAGAAGCCCGTAACTCAAGTTGCTCGGTAAACTGACCGCCGCCTTGATCTGCGCAATCGCCAGGTCTTTCTCGCCCGTCCATAGGTAAATCTGGGCGAGATCTACAATCAGCTTGGCGCCGTCGACTGCGTCCTTCGAGCTCGGAAGCAATTCGCCGGCGCGCCGGCCTTCGCGTATAGCCAGGTCCTTTTGGCCAAGGCCGGCGTCGATAATGGCCGCTAAACTTAAAGCCGGAGCGAAATCCGGCTGTTTCCGGAGCGCCTTGTCTACCTCAGCTCGCGCGGCGGCAAACGCAGTTTTCGCCTTGGCCCTGTCACCTTGGCAATAAGCAACTACTCCTTCGTAGTAAGCATGCGGAACCAAGGCTCCGTTCGCAGGGATGCCGTCCGGCGGAAAATTCGCTAGAGCCCGTGACGCCGCGGCGGGATTCCTTTCGCAAAGAGCAGAGTCCACATCGTCAACTTCAGGCCCAACCTTCGGATTTTCGGCAATCAATTCGGCCAGGGTGCTTTGAAATGGCTTAATGTCGCCTTTCCAATCAAGCGCAACCCGAGCGCGAATGATTCGCGTGCTCGGATCGCCTGGCACAATCGTTAGGGCCCTATCATACGTTCCAATTTCGTCGGCGTAGCGACGCTCGGCATGGTAGGTCAAACCTAGTTGAGCAAGAATCAGGAAGTTGCGCGGATCGAGTTCGAGCGCGCGTTCCAGGTTGCGGGTAGCTTCTTCCCACCGACCCTGGCGACGGTCGATGTACCCGCTGATTTCAACTACTTCGCTATTGTTCGGGAGGGTGTGTCGCGCGATCGTCAGCTCATTGCGGGCGCGGTCATAATCGCGAAACGCGTGATAATTATAATCACCCAGCGCCAGATGCGCTTCGCCGGAGTCCGGTTGAAGGTGCAGAGCTGTTTGAACAGCCTTGTTCGCGAGGTCGAGACGAGCCTGGGTATGGTCGAGGCCCTGCCAGTAAATAGTCCCATGTGCTCGCCCTAGCAGGCACCAGGCGGTGAGAAAATTTGCATCTCGAGCGACCGCGTCATTCAACAGACGCTCAATTTTCGGAAAGTTTTCCTTCGCATGCAATTGGTCGGCCGTGTCGGCAAAGAGTGCTTGCGCCCGAAGATACAGTTCGAAGGCGGCGACATCCTTGGTCGGAGCTGTATTGATCGCGGCTTTCTCTTTGGGCGACAGCGTGGCTTGAAGTTGATCAGCGATCGATTTCGCAATCTCGCTTTGGATGGCGAAGACGTCTGCCAGATCGCGATCGTAGGTTTGAGCCCAAAGATGCGCGTCGTTGCGCGCGTCAATCAGCTGCGCGTTGACCCGCACTTTGTTCCCGGCGCGCTGGACGCTGCCTTCCACCACGTGGGCCACCCCAAGCTCCTCCGCGATCTTGCGCAAATTTCGACCTCGAGTGTCCCGATATCCACTCACACTGGTTCGGCTGACCACTTTTAAGTCAGCCACTTTCGCCAGGTCGGTGAGGATCTCATCCTGCACGCCGTCGGCGAAGAAGGCATTCTCCTTGTTTTCGCTTAGATTTTCGAATGGGAGAACGGCAACGCTTTTTGGCGTAATCGAGAGCGGGGCTCCTGCCGGACCACTGCCAACCGCAGTTGCATTGTCCGCCGCCGGAAGAGCTTGACCCGCCGACCGAGTTGTTGAACTGCGGCCGGGCCGCTGCATCCACCACCATCCGCCTAACAAGGCCGCGGCTATCAAGGCGACGGTAATCCCGATTGGGGCAACTTTCCGTCGCCCGCTTGTTTCGGATTTCGGAAAACGCCCGTCCGGCTCGGATCGGATTTCCACATTCCCAGCCGACGGCCCGGTTTCCCATGGCAACACGATCCGGAACAAATCCATCGGTAAACTAATATTCTTGAGATCGGCCGAGCCGAACTTTTCGAACCTGGCTTCGAGCGCGTTGCGAATCTGTCGCTCTACATCCATCGAAACACAGATGCCGCCCGCGCCGGCCAGTTGTTCGATACGCGAAGCGATGTTCACGCCGTCGCCGTACACATCACCGTCCCGATGAACCACGTCGCCGATATGAATGCCTATCTTTAACTGAATCCTCCGATCGTGAGTGACGTCGTGGTTTCGTTTGGCCAGCGCGCGCTGAATTTCGATGGCACACCGCGCCGCCTGCAACGCGCTGCCGAACTCGACCAGGAAGGCGTCACCCATTGTTTTTATTTCGCTGCCGTGAAACCGGGGAAAGATTTCCCGGAGGAGCTGTCGATGTTCCTCCAGCAATGTCAGGGCGAGCTGGTCATCGCGCTGCGCGAGCGCGCTGTAGCCCACCATGTCGGTAAACATGATGGCTGCGAGCCTGCGTTCCTCCCCGATTTCCTCCGGCATCAGCGGATTAAATCAGACTTGGCGCGGAATGGAACTGCGAATTTGGCCTAAGCCGGTGAAACCCAAAATGGAAGCGCAAGGTTCAAACCCCAATCGCTAACAGGTATTGCCTGGCCCCATTGGACGTCTTCCGCCAGCAACCAAACTGCTATATATATAGAGTGCGGTATTCGACTTCGCGTCTCGGGTTCCTTTTTTTGGAAATTAATGGTTGATAGCACGGCCCGGCTAGCGCGCCCCGTCGTTGAGATACGATCCTACTTCCTACTTCCTCCTTCCTCCTTCCTCCTTCCTCCTTCCTACTTCCTACTTCCTACTTCCTACTTCGATTGCTGCCGCTCCGCTCCGCTCTCCTCTCGCAGCACCTTATATTCGTTGCCTGCGTTCCAGCTCGGCCATGCGTCAGAGTTAGCAAGTTCACTCCCTAACAAATAGGCGACGGTGGCTTCCTGCACCGTGCCGGCGAACGTCCACTTCGGATCGAATTCGTCGCACGTCTGATGATAACAGTTCGCGTTATAAGCCGCGACGATCCGTTGACCCGCCGCGGTGCCCCCATCGACCAGGTCGCGACCAACCCGAAACGCCAACGCGGGCACTCCGCGTTTGGCGAACGAATAATGATCCGAGCGAAAATACCAGCCAGCTTCCTGGTTCGGCTCTGGCGTGACCTGGAGGTTCTGGGTTTTCGCGATTTTCTCGAAATCGTCCTCGAGGCTTGTTCGACCGCCACCGATTAGCTCGACATCGCGTGCAGCAGGCAGAACAACGTGCGGATCAAGGTTAATTACGGCGGCGGTAGTAGCCAAAGGGTACAACGGATGGCTGGCGTAATATTCCGAGCCGAGAAGACCTTTCTCCTCCGCGGCCCAGAGGGCGAAAATCACCGTGCGCGCGGGCGGTTGCCCGGCCTTAAACGCCCGCGCGATTTCCAGCACTTCCGATGTCCCGGCAGCGTTATCAATTGCGCCATTACGGATGTTATCTCCCTTTCTTTTGGCGCCGGCGCCGTTCTGTCCATTCGCGTCCCAATGTGCGCCGTAAAGAACAAATTCGTTAGGCCGACTCGCGCCGGTGATCTTACCCAGCACGTTGTGACTAACGAACGGTGTGGCTTTGAGTTCGCCACTGGCCGAGACAGACGCGCCTTCCATTGGGAACGCGCGAAACTTTGGATCGCGCGCCCGCTTCTTCAGATCAGCCAGGTTCAGCTTCGTTCGCTTGAGTAATTCCGTTCCTACGTCGAGCGACACCCAGCTGCTGAACTTTAACGGCGAAGCTTTGAGCGGCTGGATAACCATTGTCGGCAAGGTGTCGCCGTTAGCCAGCTGCGAGAACGGATAACTTGCGCCAGCTTCTTCATGCAGCACCAGCACACCGACCGCACCCGCTTTCGCTGCCGCCTCGAACTTGGCGCCGACGCGTCCCGCGTACGCCAGTCGCTTGCCTTCGAACCCGAGATCTTTACCAACTTCAAAGTCAGGGTCATTCGTTAGGACAACCGCGACCTTACCCGACATATCCACGCCTTCGTAAGCGTTCCACCCTTTCGCCGGATCAACAATTCCAAACCCGGCGAAGACCAATGGCACGTCTGCGATGTTCGTCGGACCCGGATTGCGAAGCGCGAGCGTCGCGTTGCGACCCAGCTCGAGCGGAATGCCGCTATTGCCGCTCTTAATCGACAAACTTGCACCCGGCTGTCGATCAAGCCGGACAAGTGGGACATCCTGGAAAAAAGTGCGGTTGTCACCCGCCGGCTCCAGGCCGGTCTTCGCGAAACTATCCGCGATGTAAGCGATCGCCTTTTGTTCGCCCGCCTCGCCCGGCCCGCGCCCGAGGAATTCGTCGGATGACAGAATGCGGTCGTCGTTCTTGATCCGCTCGGCCGAAATGCTTGGAAGCGGAGCAGGCGATTGTGAATGCAATGCCGGTGAGATGATTGTCATGCCTAACCAAACGAGAACTTTGAGTTTCATGTTATTACGAGGAGTAGATTCTGGCCACGGCGAGGACGTCCATTGGGGAACTGGATGCTTGATGCTGCATTCCAGATTCGTGATTTCAAGATCCGCTCCAACGGTTTAACGGTAGGTGTTGGGATTTCATTTCCGAAGCGATAGAAGCTCGGGCGCGGACCGCGAATGCATGGAGTCACATAACCATTCACAACAGGCTGACCGTCCGGGTCAACATGGTAGCGGCGATTGACCTCAATCGCCATCTCCGCCTTTTCGATAGCGCTTACTTTCCATTTAGCTGCTGCTTTCCGTCCTCTGGACTTCAGCGTCTCAGATTTCAACTAGCCATCATTCGCCGCCCGTTCCAGTTCGGCCAGGTCGAGCTTTTCCATCTGCCAGACCGCGGCTGTGACCCGCTGCACACGGGCGGGATCGTCGCCCTGGAGCCAATCCCACACTTTACGCGGACAGATTTGCCACGGCATCCCAAACTTGTCCTTCAACCAACCGCACACGTTGTGCTCGCCCCCATTCGCGGCCAGCTTGTCCCAGAAATAATCGATCTCCTCCTGCGACTCGCAGTTCACCACCAGCGAAACCGCGTTAGTAAAGTGCTCGTCCGGCCCGCCGTTAAGCGCGACGAACTGTTGTCCGTTCAACTCAAAGGCAATCGTCATCACCATCCCCGCTGGCCGCGGCCCATTCTCCGGATAATGCGCGGTGCTGATGATCTTACCGTCCTTGAAGACAGACAGGTAAAATTGAACGGCTTCTTCCGCTTGCGTATCGAACCAGAGGAACGGCGTGATCTTTTGCATTCGGAACCCTCACTCAGGAGGATCAAATTTGGAAGCCAGGAAACCAGAAACGGACGAACCGGATGTTTCTGTGCTTGGCCTGAACGCTAAAACGCAGCCACCTCTTCGCTCCGTAGCCGCTTCGCTGTGCGAAGCGCGTCGCCAACATTGCAATGGTTTGACCTACTAGCCGCGATGTCTTCTTTGCCGGTTAACTGACACGCGGCTTTAGCATTGGCTGGCCTTCAAATTCCTGTTAAACGAGCGAGGATTGAAAGTCTTACTAGCGCTAGCCGCACTCGCAAGCTGCGTTCCCATCGTCGGTGCTGACGATATCAAGCTCGCTAACGGAGCTGAGTATAAGAGCGTCAGGATATCTAGAGTTGAGCCGGATGGTATCGTCGTCGTCACCAAAACCGGCATTATCAAACTGTTTTTCGTCGACCTGCCAAAGGATGTTCAGGAAAAATATCAGTACGACCCGAAGAAGGCCGAGGATTTCCGTTTTCGATTGGATGCGGCCAGAGATGCCGCAACCGAACAAGTCGCCCTCGAACAACAACGTCATCGGCAACCACAAGGTGGCACCCCGAGGCTCGAGCAGGTTCCCAAATCGGACTCTCGGAAAATCGCGGCGCTTTCGTTAGAGGCGCATGAGATCGGCACCGGCGACGGCACCTACGACCGCTGGTTTGTGGATTGGGACTATTACAGCAGGGACTTCGTCCGCCAGAAGCGGCTATTAATCACTATTAGAGATTTTTCCCGCCAGGTCAGCGAGGTCACAGTCCATGCTTACTTTATCTGCCACCCCATTGGACGAGAAGCTCCGCTAGCTGTGTACGGTCACGCGATTATACCTGTCCAATTGAATAGAAATTTGGAAGTCAGCGGGACAATCGATGCGCCTCCGCTCGGGGGACACACGACGCGGATTGGAGGGTTTCAAAGCGCTCACGGTGCGGACATCGACGGTTGGATCGTCAGTGGCGAAATCAACAATCAGCGATTTCAAATGCGAGCGTCGAGGCAACGGTTGCTCGATCTCGCAGAAAATCACCCTAACGAGCTCGACGAGATGATTTCAGACTACGAATCAAAGCATCGACGTCGATGACTCCCACATTCGGCAATTGCACCGCCCCTTCTGCGTAATCCGCAATCCGCAATCCGACTTCCGCAATTGCACCACCCTCTTCTGTGTAGTCCGCAATTCGCAATCCGACTTCCGCAATTCCACCGCCCTCTTCTGTGTAATCCGCAATCCGACTTCCGCATTCCGCAATTGCACCGCCCTCTTCCTGCCAGCCGCAGTGCGCTGAACGAAGAACAAATAACCGATAACTGATAACGGCGGCTCAGGGAGCCGCGAAGAATGCTTGCCGGAAAGCCGCACCGGCCTTATTCCCGCCGTATGAAGATCACATTACTCGCTTTGCTCGCTGCCACTGGCTGCGTTGGCTCATTGCTCGGCCAGAACTCACCTACCCCAGGCGGATCCGGTCCGCTGACGAAAGAGGAGCGGGACAAGGCGGTTAGTTATATGAACGAGACGGAGAAGAATTTTCTCACCGCGATTGACGGAGTGAGCGACGCGCAATGGAAATTCAAAGCCGCGCCGGACCGCTGGTCGATCGCGGAGACGGCCGAGCACATTGCGCTGGCGGAAGATCTTATTTGGGGTCGGGTAGAGCAGATGATGAAAGCGCCGGCAAATCCTGAGAAGCGCGCGGAGACGCAGGGCAAGGACAAAATTATTTTCGATAAGGTTCCGGACCGCTCCCGGAAAGCGCAGGCGCCGGAGGCCCTGAAACCGACGGGAAAATTCGCGACGCGCGAAGAGCTGGTGAAGCATTTTAAACAAGTGCGGGCGAAAGAGATCGCATTTCTCGAGCAGACAAAGGAAGACCTGCGCAACCACATCGCCGACAACCCCGCGGTAGGTCAGATGGACGCCTATCAATGGACCATCTTCAACGGAGCCCACTCAAAGCGCCACACCGCGCAGATTGAGGAAGTGAAAACGGACGCGAATTACCCGAAGAGCTAGCCGAGAAACTCCAGTTTCACTAACGCTCCGAACAAAAGGAATCGTATGAATCATATCCCTAAAAAACTGCTGTTCGCCACCGGTCTAACGTTAGGACTCGGCCTCGCGAACGCGGCAGAGCCCGATACCGCCACGCCGCTCATCGAACGTACGAAGCTATTCGGTAACCCGAGCAAAACCGGCGGCCGGATTTCACCGGATGGGCAATGGATCTCTTTCATCGCGCCGCGAGGTGGCGTGCTGAATGTCTGGGTAGCGCCGGCCGCGAATCCAGGTGATGCAAAACCCCTAACCGATGAAAAGAAGCGACCTATCCGCCAGACTTATTGGTCTCCCGATTCGCGCCAGGTCCTTTTCATTAACGACAAAGGCGGCGACGAAAATTTCCTGCTCTACGGAGTAAATGTCGAGACCGGCGAGCAACGCACTTACACGCCCTTCGAAAAGACGCGCGTAGAGATCGTTAACATCAGCAATCAAGTCAAAGACCGCATCCTCATCGGGGTGAATAACCGTGATCCCAAATGGCACGATCTCTATTCGCTAAGCCTAACCGACGGCACCTTGAAGCAGGTGCTGCAGAATGACGGTTATGCCGGCTACACCGCGGACGAGCAGCTCAACCCGCGCATTGCTACAAAGTCGCGCCCGGACGGCGGCAGCGATTTTTACCGCATTGTCGACGGCAAGGTAGAGGAGAAGCCGATTGGACAAGTAGCGCTGGAAGATAGCCAGACGACGGCACCGGCGGGTTTCACCGCCGATGGTAAGACGCTCTACTGGATTGACTCGAGAGGCCGCAATACCGCCGCGCTCGTCGCGCAGGACGTCGCGACCGGCAAGACAAACGTCGTGGCCGAAAGCGCGCGTGCGGATATCACTAACCCGTTGGTCAACCCGCAGACCGGCCGCGTCGAAGGTTACGTCGAGGACTATCTCAAGCCGGAGTATGTCGCGATTGATCCAGCGGTGAAGGATGACCTCGCTTTCCTCAAAGCTGCGAACAAAGGTCAGTTCACCATCACGTCCAGGACTGAGAGCGACGATAAATGGCTGGTTGTCTTTGACCCGGTGACAGCGCCGGTGGCCACTTACGTGTATGACCGTAAACCAAAGAAGATTTCTCTGCTCTATATAGGACGCCCCGAGCTGGAAGGCGCGCCGCTGGTCGCGCTGAACCCGGTCGAGATCAAGTCGCGCGACGGACTTCCCTTAGTCTCGTACCTTTCGCTGCCTAACAAGTCCGATGCGCATCATGCGGGTCGGCCGGATAAGCCGCTGCCGATGGTGCTGTTCGTGCACGGCGGACCGTGGGCCAGAGATAACTTCGGTTACCTCACCTACCACCAATGGTTAGCTAACCGCGGCTACGCCGTGCTTTCGGTTAACTACCGCGGCTCGACCGGTTTTGGTAAGAAGTTTATCTCCGCCGGGGATCTGCAATGGGGCCGCAAGATGCACGACGACCTGCTCGACGCCGTTGCCTGGGCCGTGAAAGAGAAGATAACATCCGCTGACAAAGTAGCGATAATGGGTGGCTCCTACGGTGGTTATGCCACGCTCGCTGGCCTCACCTTTACTCCTAAGACTTTCGCCTGCGGAGTAGATATTGTCGGCCCTTCGAACCTCTTCACACTTCTGCAAACGATCCCGCCCTACTGGGAAGCGGGCAAGCAGCAGTTCTACAAGCGCATGGGCGACCCGACGACCGACGATGGCCGCGCCTTGCTGAAGGAGCGTTCGCCTCTCACCTATGCGGATAAGATCGAGCGACCGCTGCTTATCGGACAAGGCGCGAACGATCCACGCGTGAACGTGCGCGAGTCCGACCAGATCGTTAGCGCGATGAGTGCGAAGAACATCCCTGTCACCTACATCGTCTTTCCCGACGAAGGTCACGGCTTCGCCCGGCCGGAGAACAACCTTGCCTTCAACGCGGTAGCCGAAAATTTCCTGTCGTCAGTTCTCGGCGGGCGGGCCGAGCCGATCGGCGACGCGCTCAAAGCTTCCACCGCGCAGGTAAAGCACGGCGCCGAGTACGTAAAAGGTCTCGCCGATGCGACCTCGACTACGAGTAATGGCAGCCATTAAACTCGGAAGCGGGACAGCACTCGCAAAGGCGGCCTACGTTCTACTTTCTAAACTCTAATTTTTATTTCGCTTTCCACCCCTAACTGTTACCGACCAACTACTAACTCCGTGCCGCGTTGCGGTGCCAACTGTCGATTAGTCGGTCTGACCCTTCCGGACTCCTTTGGATGCGTAGCTGCCGCGACGTTACTTCAAGTGCCTATCGGATTTGGTAGGCGAGCGTCAATCGTGAGGACTGACCCCTAGTCACCATCTGTTTTCCCGAAGAGCTCATTCGTTGCCGATTTGTCCCGAGCGGTGCTATCATCGGTCCCGGCAATGAGGGGAAAGGGCGGCATACAATTGAATAACGACGCCCCGGATCTAGCCATAGTTCTCGTCGTTGGGCGGCAGCGAGACCGGGCCGGGCGCGCTCTTCGCAGTTTGCTCGACCAAAACATGATCGAGCAAATCGAGATTCTCTTGTTTGATCTCGGTCCCGAAGAATGCGCCCCTCTCCCGGCCAGCGACCATCCTCATGTTAGGCTAATACGGTTAGGCCCAACGGATCTTTTGTCGTCGGCCCGCGTTCGTGGAATACGCATGGCTCAGGCTCCCGTTATCGGCTTCATGGAGGAACATTGTGAAATGCCGCCGGGCTGGGCCGAGAAGATTTTGGCTCACTATGACAAGTCGTGGGCGGCGGTCGGCTCCGATTTCGTCAATGCCAATCCGGACGCCGGGCTGAGCAATAAAGCTTTTAGAATGAATTACGGCATTTACGTCCGGCCAAGTCGGCTACCCACCGTTCCTCTGATGGCCAGCCAAACATTCAAGCGTGATGTCCTCCTGCGTTACGAGCCGGAACTGGAACTGTTGTTGAATGCCGATTTGGTTTTGCAGCGGAAAATGCAACAGGACGGGTACGAATTGTTTTACGAGCCGGAGGTTAAGATGGCTCACCGAAACGAAAACACATTTCGGAGCATGGCTGTCGGCGCTTTTTACTGGAATTGGTGTTTCGCCAACGTTCGCGCCCAAGTATCGGGTTGGAGGCCCATTCGGCGCTCGATCTGGATCGTCCTGGCTCCGTCGATACCTTGGATCCGGCTATTCAGGCTTTGCATCCGGTTGCTGCGTGGCGGGTATCTTTCTCCAATCCAATTCTTAGGGGACGTTCCGTTTATTCTGGCCATCAGTCACATCGCTGTGGCAGGCCAGGTGGCCGGTTTGCTTTGTGGCATCGAGCGGGGAGCCCGGGAGTTTTCGAACTTCGAGATGAACGAGCCGCGATTGCTGCGCGCGGACCCACTCTCATAAGAGGACCGACGCGTGGGGAACGTCAACTCTCAAGCAAAGCCTCGCCTGCAAGGCGTTCTCCTTGCCATCTGGTCCCGCCGTAGCTTTAGCGAAGGAGGAAGCCTTATGCGTAGGCCCGCTTAACTATCACTGTCTTCAGTTATTGAATGCGAAGCGGGCGCGGCACGCCGTACAGTCTGCAATATAGACTAACCGAGCGCGAATAGTGAGTTCTGACCCCTACTTTCCGCCCCCCAAGAACTTCACGGCGCGCGCGCGCTGTAGCAACATGTGGAGAGGTCGAAATCGAATTCCCAACCGCGTCGCAAAACGCAAATGTTAAAGAATATAGCTGCGACCCCAATTCTTCACCCCGTTGGAGGGGCGTCCGAGCTGAGTGATCCGCGAGACTGCCAGAGTCAGTGTCCCATGTGATTTAGGAGGTAAACAATCCCTGCTATAAACGCGCCAATAATGCCGAGCAAAATTGCCAACCCAGACAACCCCGTCACCATAATGATGCTCAAGGCAATGACTGGGATCAGGATTCGGCCCGCGATCGCGCCGACCACGATCGCGACAATCAGCAAAGTGTTGTCGCCCGCGCGGACTCCAACGATTAATCCGGCGATAGAACCGATTCCGGCGAGCCACCAGCTGTAGCTTGTAGGCCACGCCATAATTCGTTCGGCTAACTGTTTCAACCAGCGCAACGGCAGGATGCGCTCAACGAACCACCAGCCGGCTCCCCCGAGTTTCTCGAAAAATCCGGGGCCACGATCTCCCGAGAAGGTTGGAGCCGAATCGACAACCGGCCCGCTCCACGAGAGCGGAGAAGTACTAGCGGGCGGTGGCCAAGGTTTGGCGGGTCTGGGAAGATATGACTGCGCTATTCGCGATGCCACCCGTCCGCTGCCCGTCTGCGCCTGGGCGGGATTTTTCGGCGGATGATCAATTTCCCATGCCGCTAGTTTTCGCCATCCTTCCTGATTCATTTTTAGGGAGATTCGTTTGTCTCTAGCAGCAGGTTAAGGAGATCGAATCGTGCCTGTCGAGGCGCAATTTTCCCTTAACAGGACAGAGGAAGAGGTCAGAGTTTACTAACGACAGTTTGTCAGCGGAGTTCATAGCCAGTGTCCGCAGTGTCAATAGTAAGCTCTGACCCCTTTTCTACCCCGCGCGCGAAGTAGTTCGAGCCGGAAAATTTACGGAAGGACAAAAGTTCTTTCTCGCCCATCACCGTCGCGCGGTGTTTCTGCAAGCCGGTTCGAATTTAGAACAGCCTCCAAATGTTAAAAAACATAGATGCGACCCCAATTCCCACTTCGATCTACTAGCTTCGCAGCGGAGCTGCTCAGCTGTCCGTCAAATCGATGCAACCCTAGACTGACCCCTTTCGATCCCCACAACGAACAGCATTTGCGGGGAAGGCTAGGTTTATCAAGCGAAGGCTAACGGCTCGAGCTCTTACCTCTGCCTTTCCTTTCTTGGCAGAAATTTGATGATTGTTGTCATTGCTGCCAACTGTCTTAGTTAGAGGATTAGTGCATGAATGCACGATCCGACTTGAAGCAGACACTGCTGACTATGCTCGCGCTGTTGGTTTCGGTCGCGATTTTCATCGCGGCCGCTCCAACCGAAACAATCAATTCTCTCAAGCCACCGGAAAAGGATAAGATCCCAGTTGCGTTTTTGATCTCGGACGGCGCGGTGGTGATTGATTTTTGCGGGCCGTGGGAAGTTTTTCAGGATGTAGTGATTCCAAGTCGCCAAGATGCACCGTTCAGTCTTTACACCGTGGCCGAGACAAAGAAACCGATTCGTACCTCGGGCGGGATGCAGATTGTTCCCGATTACACGATCGCGGACGCGCCCGCGCCGAAAGTGATCGTGATTCCCGCGCAAAGCCCGCCGACTCCGGCAGTGCTGGATTGGATTCGCAACTCGTCGAAGACAACCGACGTCACAATGTCAGTTTGCTCCGGCGCATTTGTCTTGGCCAAGACCGGC
Organism: Chthoniobacterales bacterium; assembly: GCA_045809745.1. GTDB lineage: Bacteria > Verrucomicrobiota > Verrucomicrobiia > Chthoniobacterales > UBA10450 > DATFCK01. The sequence continues at coordinate 13,727 of JBJMXE010000155.1, forward strand.
CTGCTCGATGGCAAAAGCGCGACGACTTTTCACGGCGCGTTCGGGCGTTTCGCAATGACCTTTCCGAATATTGCGCTCAAACGCGGCGCCCGGTTCGTCGAGAACGGAAATCTCGCGACTGCAGGCGGGCTTTCTTCGGGGATCGATCTCGCGCTGCGCGTGGTCGAGCGCTACTACGGCCGCGATGTGGCGCAGAAGACGGCATACAACATGGAATATCAGGGCCAGGGCTGGATGAATTCGGAATCAAATCAAGTTTACGCCACTGCGCTTGTCTCGACTGCCGAACACCCGCTTTGCGCCGTCTGCGGAATGGATGTCGATCCAAAGATCGCGCCGAAGTCTGTCTACAAAGGCGAAACGTATTATTTCTGCTCGAATGACGATAAGAAAACGTTCGACGACGCTCCGGATAAATTTGTTAGCACCGGGAAAGTTCAGTGACCCGAAATCGAATTAATGGTAGCGCGGCTGGAATAACGCGGCGGGTCCTGTTCGTCGCTGGGCCGGGATGCGAGATCCTTGATCTCGTCGGTCCGCTGCAGGTTTTTGCGCGCGCTTCGGACATGCACTGCCGCGAGCGTCCCGGTTCCCAGCCAGTTTATTCGGTCAAAGTCGTCAGCATAGGTTCCAGCCGGTCACTGATCGCGAACTGCGGATTGCGTTTCGACGCGCACACAACTTTTCGCGAAGTGCACGGCAAGATCGACACTCTGCTCATCGCCGGTGGCGACGCCATTGAACAAAATAAAATCAATGCCGATGCCGTGCGCTGGTTGCGAACAGCCGCGAAACGAGCGCGGCGTGTCGGTTGGGTTTGCACCGGGGCGATGCTTCTGGCGCGGGCGGGTCTGCTCGACGGCCGTCGCGCCACTACGCACTGGAATTGGTGTCAGACTTTGATCAATCGTGCCCCGCGCGCTGACGTCGACCCTAATCCAATCTTTGTTCGCGATGAAAATATTTACACCTCCGCCGGCGTGACCGCCGGAATGGATCTCGCGCTGGCGTTGGTTGAGGAAGATCATGGTTCGCCTCTCGCGCTACAGGTCGCACGCAATCTCGTTCTCTATTTGCGGCGCCCGGGCGGCCAATCGCAATTCAGCGCTGCGCTCTCGTTGCAGGCAACGGATCGAAAACCGCTGCGAGAGTTGGAATCATGGGTGCTCGACAATCTGGACAAGCGACTCACCGTGGCGGCCCTGGCGCAACGCGTTGGGATGAGTCCGCGTAATTTCGCGCGCGTTTTCACGACCGAAATGAAAACCACGCCGGCAAAATTTGTTGAACGTCTTCGCGTGGAAGCGGCCCGCCGCCGGCTTGAGGAAAGTCAGAACAGCATGGAAACGATCGCCGACGAGTGTGGTTTCGGAAACGTCAACGCCATGCGAAACGTATTTCAGCGCACACTCAAAATTCCGCCAGGCCAATACCGCCGTCACTTTCGGCACGCGAGGCATTCTCGAAAGGAGAAATAAAAATGATTACTTCTGCTTTCCGTTGTCCGTTTTCGCCGTCTTTTCGTCCGCGGAACCACGAAAATCACGGTTTTGTTTCACGGGATGAAATCGAAACCCTTTATCCTCACGATTCTCGTTTTCTGCGCGCTCTGCGATCTCCGGGCCCAGCATGAGAATCACGCGGGCTCAAGTTCACCGACTAACGAGCGCTTTAACTCAATCAAATCTCTGGCCGGCGATTGGGAAGGATCCTTCGAATGGATCGGAACCAACAGAAAAGGGCCGATGAATGCCCATTATTATTTAACCGGAAACGGAAGCGCAGTTGTTGAAGACCTGATTACTGACGGCACTCCGAGCATGACGACCATTTACCATCTCGATGGGGCGGATCTTCGCGCAACCCATTACTGTGCCGCGGGTAACCAGCCACGCCTCAAAGCCGCTTCCACCGTCGGTGACGGCAATTCGCTTAAGTTTCAGATGATCGACATTACAAACCTATCGAATCCTGAAGCCGGACATGTGAAAAATCTCGAGTTGCGGTGGACCACTCCCGACCGGCTCACGATTCTGTTCACGTTCGTCGGAGGAGCGAAAGAAAGCATCGAAAAAATCGAGCTAGTCCGGAAGCCCTAACTTCGTTCTGGGTCATCTGTTCCGCGAAATTAGGGCAACCCCAAATTGGCTCCAATCTCTGATCCCGGTTCAGTGACTTTCGAACACCGCCTGCGCCCAGTTTAATCTGAATCCGTTCGGTCACTGCCGTGCATCAGATAGGAAAGGGCTCCTAATATATATGACCCACGATTTTCGGTTCGCATTCCGGCAGCTCGTCAAAGCGCCGGGCTTCAGCATCGCCGCCGTGCTCGTGCTGGCCCTTGGCATCGGCGCCAACACGGCCGTTTTCAGCCTCGTTAATACAGTTTTCTTCGCTCCGCGGGCTTACCCTCATCCGCACGAGTTGTTGCAGATCTTTTCCCAGGACAAAAAGGATCCAAAAAAATTCCGCGGTTTTTCTTATCCAACCTATCGCGACATCCGCGATCAAAACACAGTCTTCACCGATGTCATGGCCTTCAATCTCTCGCTGGTCGGCGTCGGGCAGAAAGGTGACACCCACCGCGCCTTCGCAGCCATTATCAGCTCGAACTACTTTTCCGTGCTGGGTGTTCCGCTGGCGCGAGGCCGCACCTTCTCACCGGAAGAGGAAACGCCTGGACGTAACGCACCCGTCGCGATCGTCAGCTATGGCTACTGGCAGAAACACAACCTCGATCCAACGGTCCTCGGCTCCCAGTTTCTGATCAACGGGCGACCGTTCACTATCGTGGGAATAACGCCGAAGGGTTTTGCGGGAACGATGCAGATTTTGTCCCCTGAAGTTTGGTTGCCACTCAGCACTTACGATCAAGTAGCGAGCAATTTCGGCTCCAGGAACAACGCGGCCATGGGGGATCGCACTGGAACACAGCTGCGGATCATGGGACGCCTCAAACCCGGAATGACTGCAATCGCCGCCAAACCTGCGCTCGAAGGACTGGCTGCCAACTTGGAGAAAGCTTACCCCGTCGAACAAAAGGACCAGGTGTTCCTGACCGCACCCGTGTCGCGTAATTCGGCGGGAAACAGTCCGGCAGCCGACCGCGCCACGAAATCGATCGCGCCATTGCTGCTCGGGATGGCTGTGGTGGTGCTGCTCGTCGCCGGTCTCAACTTGGCTAACATGTTGCTCGCGCGCGGTACGGCGCGCCGAAAAGAAATTGCGATCCGTCTCGCACTTGGCGGCAGTCGCTGGCGGATTGTGCGCCAGCTTCTCAGCGAAGGTTTTGTGTTGGCGCTACTCGGAGGAGCCGGTGGACTCATTCTCGGGGTGTGGTCGTCAGACCTGTTGGTTGGGTCGATGCGCAAACTCATGCCTTTGGAAGTCGTGTGGTCGAGCGGGCCGAATCCGGGAATTTTGGCTGCCACATTTGTATTCTGCCTGCTCGGCACGCTGATGTTTGCGCTCGGGCCGGCATTGAAAACAGCGCGCAGCTCGGTGGTGACAGATCTGAAGCAACACGCGGGCGACGATGTGGTTAGCCGTCGCTGGAAATTCTTGCCCCGCAACCCTCTGGTCGTTGTGCAAATTGCATTTTCACTCGCCTTGCTGACAGCGGCGGCTTTGTTCGTTCGCGGCGCTGGTAAAGCTGCATCAATCGATAGCGGACTGAGGCCGGGCGAGAGCTTTCTTCTCGAAGTGGATGCCGGTCTGGCCGGTTATGAAGCAAAACGTGCCCAGCAGCTTTATCAAAACCTGAGCGAACGACTCGCTGATTTGCCGGGCGTCGAACATGCGAGTATTTCCGCCACGATTCCGTTCGGGATAATTTCGCCGGACAAAAATGTGCAACGTGCCGGTGTCCGGCTCAGTCACGATGCCAGACCGACAACTGCGGCCGAAGGACTGGCGTTCAAAGCAGCTTGGAACAGTGTGGCGGCAGATTATTTTACCACTGTGGGGTTGCCGGTGCTGCGTGGTCGCGCGTTCACCCAGGCGGAAGCAACGCAACCCGGAACAAGGGTGGCCATCGTCGATGAACGGTTAGCCAAAAAACTTTGGCCGGAAGGTGGGGCGCTTGGACAACGCATTCAATATGAGGACGAAAATACTCCGGCTAACGAGCGCGCAGGGAGCGGTAACTTGAACGACAAGGACGGGAAAACCATCGAAATTGTCGGCATTGTCCCGGCTACCCGGCACGATCTCTTTGCAAACGAAGAACCTGACGGTTCGATTTACGTGCCGTTTTCCCGTGGATTCCAAAGCGACGTTTCTTTTTTTGTAAGATTCCGTTCACTCACTCCCGGTATCGAAGCGATCACGGCTGATTTGATCCGGCGCACGGTGCGCGAAGTTGATCCAGCGATTCCGATCATCTCGCTGCAAACATTTACCCACTACCTTGATTCCAATTTGGATCTGTGGCTGGTTCGGGCGGGCGCGGCCATGTTTTCGGTGTTTGGCGGACTGGCGCTCGGCCTCGCAGCCGTAGGTCTCTACGGCGTGAAAGCGTATTCGGTAGCGCGGCGAACCCGCGAAATCGGGATCCGTATGGCGCTGGGTGCACAACGCGCAGCAGTGTTGCGATTGATCATGCGCGAGAGCTCAATGATGCTTTCGGCCGGCCTGGCGCTCGGCATGCTACTTGCCGCTGCGACCGGTAAAATACTCAGCGGAATCTTGTTCGAAGTGGGAGCGTTCGATCCACCGGCCTTTGCCGGTGCGTTGATCGTTTTGACGGTGGCCACACTGATCGCGGCATGGTTACCAGCGCGCCGCGCAACCCGCATCAATCCAATGGTCGCGTTGCGGGCAGAATAATCTGAATAGTGGATCTCCGAAGCTGTGCTTCGTCGTTAGTCCCAAACTTTCATCTGCACATACACTTCAAGAGACGTGCAAGTGAAAGGGTGAGAGTAAGCTGAAAGCTTTGCTGTCTTCTGTTCTGTCTTCTGTCTTCTGTCTTCTGTTGTCTGTTGCCGGACCTTGCCAATAACGGATAACGAATAACCGGCGTAGCTTCGATCTTCTCAGCGTAGACCTGCGCCGTTGTGGCTCGCTTTGCTGCGACTTCGCGCACACCCGAGGCAAACAACAGTTAGGCCCAACAATAGAACAGTTGCCCCCGACTCCGGCACTCCATTCGACACCAACGTAAACTGCGCGTTCGGGCCCACCACGGAGCCAGCAGTATTGTGCACATCGGGAAAAGCGAACCCGATCGGTGAAGAGGTGAACCTGGCGTTGCCGGGCGAAACCGCCGGATCGAATGTCGCCTGGTTTCCACCTGTGTTGATAATAAAGAGATCGGCGTCCAGGGCGATATAGCTGGCGCCCAGCACGTAAGTAGTCCCAGCCGACAAAATGACCGGACCCGAACCGATTGGAATGATCGGTGCGTATCGAAACTGGCCGTCTAACGGATCAACGGTGCTTGGAACAAGAAACGCCTTGGCTATAAGAGTTCCCGACGTGTCCCACAAGCCAATCGAGTGTGGATTTGTGAATCCATCCTGGTTCTGATCCCACATTCCTAGAGCGGTGAGCTCGATCGCAGACGAGCCAACGGTGAAATCGTAGCCGAGGGTATTGGGAGAATTGGGAAGGTTAGTACCTCCCGGTCCTGGATCCGTGATGATGGTGTTTGCGGACGCGATTATCGTGCAGCAACAGAGCAGGCCAACCACAATTAAGGATCTGAACTTATTCATGTATTTCCTCCGTTGCCGTCACTCTGATCACGCGATAAAACCCATTGCAAGCATATTTTCCGAGATTCGCCACAACTCATCTGCAATGAGATGTCCGCTTGTTAGTTTGCCGCCGCTTAGCGGCATGGCTTGGCGTTTGTCCGTCGTTTGTGGTCCTCCGTTCTCTATTTCAGAGTGTCAGCGTTTCAGCTGTCAGCTTTCTCATTGCGCTACGCCGACCACGGCCGACGGCGCGGGGTCAGACCTTACTATTGACACTAGTTAGAGCCGAGAGATAACTCGGACTGCCGGTCTTAAGACGATCTGCGATCCATTGCCGGGTGTTTGAGATCGGAGCTGCCGCGCAATCCTGATCTTCGCGGCGTGTCCCTTTTTGCTGCGAAACGTCAGCGTGGAAACGTCTACTCTCAACTAAAGCCTGCCTGTCCGCTCCCGGACGGACTCGCCATGGCGGGCAGGGATTTCCACGCCCCGGTTAGGGCGCCGACAATGCTCCGCACCGGTCGTCGCTGAAATCGGCACGAACGCGGCAGAGATTTCACAGATCGGAGAGAAAGATTAAGGCTTCAGAATGGTGAAGTCGCTGTGCGCCATTTGTTTCCCCCTCAGATAAATCTCGAGCCGGTACTTTCCAGGAACCCAACCTGGGGATGGCTGGCGAAATGCCACGTAATCATCGCCGTCGATGTCGTGAAATATTTTTATCTCGTTTTCATTCACAACTGTTCCTTTTGGAACGCCCGATCTCGCGAATTGTGCAACCCAGGCGGCGTGCAATTGATCGCCGCGTTTCAATCCGACTGTTTTCAACATCGCGTAGATGGTCGGCGTGCTGGAATCAAACGCGGTCCTGACTGAATGCCCATATCTGTCTGCGGACAGGGTTATCACAATAAGGGCTTGCTCGGATCGCCGCGAAGCATCCGCCGACGAAGAACCATCGATGCTCAGTTGCGGCACTGACGCGGCAGCCATTGTTACCGGCGATTCGGCGGTCTCAGCTGATCGCGCGGGCGAGGCAGTGGCGGCGGGTGACGGCGTGGCGGGCACTGCGCTCGCGCTCAACATCGTCTGCGTCGGCGCCGGAGTGACCGAGAGCGTTAACGACTCTGACGATGAGCCCCGCTGTTCCGAGAATGAAGCGTTTCGGGCAAACAAAAACGCCAGAACGATGAGGACAGCCAAAGCGATCAAGACCCAGATCTTGTTCCTGAAGGATGAAGTCATTTCGTTTCCGGCAGTATGTGATGACTTCAGTGTTCCTTTCGTTGCCGTTTGGTCCCTGAGACCGGGCAAGTTATCCGGGCGACTCTTTCCGGAGCGTTCCAGTGCCGCGCCAATCCCGCTGACGATTCGATCAACGTGATTGTGAAAGTCGCGGCCACTATCGAGAGGCACGCCATTGCGAAATGCGAGAGGACCGATCGCTTCCGGCAACTCCTCAGGGGCCGGCATGGACCGATTATTAACGAGTAACGGAATAATCGGAATTTTACGCCCAAGCGCATATTCGATCTCGAGGCGCACGAAATCGTTGGCATCGTCGATTCGACGCGAACCATCGCTGCGCTCGCCAAACCATTGGTGACCGATCACCGCAACAACTACGTCGGAGCGCTCGATTGTCTGCTGGATTTGCTCGCGAAAGTCGACCCCGGGCGGGATCGAATCGAAATCCATGAAAACATTCTCCTTTCCGAACCGCGCTTGGAGACGGTCATAGAGTCGTCCTGCGATCGGCAGCGAATCCTCCCGCCGATAGGAGATCGCAATCATGTGATGCCCAGTCTAAAAAATGGTTGAGAGCATGTAAAGACGGGGCGGTGTAGCAGCCAGTCTCGCCAACAAATCTAAGCCCTTCGCCTCCCCAGATGAAGTCTGCAAAATAGACTAACCGAGTGTCAATAGTAAGGTCTGAGCCCCTACTTTTCTCCGGCCACGGCCGTGAATCACGCGCTTCCGGACTGCGACTTCGACTTTAGCCTTTTTTTAGCGTTTCAGAATGCTCGGGCCAAATGCTGGGCCAGAACCGCGACGCGCCGACTGACCCGAAATCCGGCCTAACCGACCGCGACCTGGAGCATTTCGCACCGCTCTTCCTTTCCGAAAGTGACTTGCCGAACCAGATGAAATGCATCCAGCGCTTGCAGCCGGGCGGGCCTGACGAAGGCATTCGTCGCAGCTGGCGGTCAGTTCGCGGCGATGTCAGTCTGGATGACGGAAAACAAGTCGGCCGCGATTTGGCGCCTAATCGATATTCGTTGGGTCCTGCCGGATGAACGGGCCGCCCGATCAACTGTCTTTCAGTTATCCGATGCCAAGCGGGCGCGGCACGCCGCACAGTCTTCAAAATAGACTAACCGAGCGCGAATAGTGAGTTCTGACCCTACTTTCCTCCCTTTTCTTTGTCAGGTACGAGGTCCGGAACCGAAATGGGGCCTTCCCTTTTGGTTAGGCATTACAGTATCCTATTGCCAAGGACAAATACGTGTAGTGATCGCAATTTCCTATAGACGGGAAGACACATTGCCGGTAGCAGGGCGTCTCTACGACCGGCTGGAGCAACGTTTCGGAAAGAACAAAGTTTTCATGGACTTTGACTCTATCCGGCCGGGTTTCGATTTCCGCGATCAGATCACGGATACAATTGAACGTTCAAAAGTAGTGGTTGCGGTGATTGGGCCGGATTGGTTGGGACTTAGAAGCGACGGAACTCGGAGAATAGATGAGCCAAACGATTTCGTCCGGCTGGAGGTCGCCTGCGCATTGGAGCGCGGCATTCCGGTGATTCCGGTGATGGTGAACAATACACCAATGCCGAAACCGGAGACTCTGCCCGACGATATCCAGAACTTAGCATTTCGGCACGCTTTGCCGCTTGATACCGGCCTGGATTTTCGGCAGCACGCAGATCGGCTGGCGGCAGCAATTCAAAAGCTGCCGCGGTCGCCACATATCAGAGTAAGTAAACCGAGTCGTGAAAAATCAACGAATCCACTCCCTAACGAGGCAACCGAACCGGAATACCGGAAATCACCGCAACGGCTTATGTTTTTGTGGCTGTTCGTCGGGTTGGTTGTGATCGCGGGAGCCACTGCTGCCACCTGGAAATTGATGCGTATTACGTATCCGGAAAAGCGGGTGACAAACTTTGTCCAAACAACGAAGCTTGGCGGTCGGGCCGACGTGAGTGCTGGGTCTTCACCGATTCGTCCTGAGCCTCGCACTCTTTCAACCGCGCAGACCAGCCCTTCGCTGACGCCTGGCAAAGTATCTCCTGTACCAACCCTGGCGGAACAGCCTAACGATTCAGTTAAATCGGCGCCGATCGAAGGCGATCAACATCTGGTGGTGCCGAAAACAGCAGAAGTTACTGCGTCCAGTCCCACTCCTGCCCAGCAGCACGAAAATACAACGCTAAAGTTTGGCTCGGTAACCAAGGAAAGGCCATACGAAAACAGCCTCGAGATGCGCTTTGTCCCCATTCCAGGCACCCAGCTGCTGTTCAGCATTTGGGACACCCGCGTCAAAGACTATGAAATATTCGTGCGGCAAACGCACCGCGATTGGCCGAAGCCATCCTTCAGCCAAACGCCACTGGACCCCGCAGTTAATGTTAGTTGGGAAGATGCTGGAGCATTCTGCGAATGGCTCACCGGCAAAGAACAAGGAACCGGCCGCCTAACCGGGAATCAACGGTATCAGCTCCCTACTGACTCGGAATGGAGCACGGCAGCTGGTGACACGAAGTATCCGTGGGGTAACCAATGGCCGCCCCCGAAGAACAGCGGAAATTATTCGCCATCTTTGCACGTAGACAACTACCAATTCACCTCGCCCGTAGGCAACTTTCCGCCCAATTCCACAGGATTGTATGACATGGGCGGTAACGTCTGGCAGTGGTGCCAAAATTGGTATCGCAAGGAGATGAACTCAAAGGCTGCGTTGGATCGGGACCCCGACCTAAAGAATGACTCCGGCGGAAGAACTCTGCGCGTCGTAAGAGGTGGCTCTTACTTCGTGGGTACCGATATTTATCTACAATCCTCGATTCGAGTCGGAGGTGCCACACCGAAAGGTCGAAATCCGAACAACGGCTTCCGTTGTGTCCTTGCCGAGGCGGAAGCCTCCCCGACCAACTTAACCGCAAGGGGTGACCCCCAACTCATTCGGGTCTCGGTCAAGAAGTACGGTGCATCCATGCTCTTTCCCACCGACGTTTTCCCGGACGCTGCAAAGTTGTCCAACAGCGACACCATTTCGATCAAAGGCGTGAGTTGGTCTGGTCGGACAGTCTTGACTTTTTCAGAAGCGACCGAGCCGTTAGTGCAAGTATATGCTGCCTCCGAAAAAGGCCGGAAAATCGATTACAAGGTGTTACGAGAGGATTGGTTTGCTGTGTCAGGAGACGCCGGCATCGTCGATGGCGCGCAAATGGGTTTTTACATCAAGGGGGTAAAGAAAGGCGATCACGTGATCACGATGACGCTTCAGTATCAGGACGACGATTTTCCTATGAGCGATGAAACCTTCAACGCGATGGTGCGGAGCTTTACGGTTGACTGAACGCTCGTTGTACCGGCCATAAAGTAGGTACTAACCTGGCGCTCGACGAAAACAGGCGCACACAGGGATGACGGGGTGGGGTGAGACCTTACTATTGACGCTAGTTAGAGCCGAGAGATAACTCGGACTCCCGGTCTTAAGACGATCTGCGATCCATTGCCGGGTGTTTCGGATCGAAGCTGTCGCGCAACCCTGATCTTCGCGGCGTGTCCCTTTTTGCTGCGAAATGTCAGGTTGGAACTTAACTCTCAACTAAAGCCTCGCCTGCGGGGGCGTTCTCTCAACTATCAACTGTATTCAGTTATTGAATGCGGAGCGGCCGCGGCACGCCGCACAGTCTGCGGAAGAGACTAACCGAGTGCCAATACATAGGTCTGACCCCTACTTTCATGTACCTACTCCGAAACATGGTTACCCCAAACAGGGGAATTGACGCAATCGCGCTTTTTCTTCGTCCTTTCGCGTGCTAACTTCCTGCCCCCCCATGACTACCTCCAGGCCATCTCGATGGCCTTTTTGCACCCCTTTCGCACGATTACATCGGCGCTTTCTAATTAATTGCGCCATAGCTTTAGCATTGTCGCGGACGATAGCCGTGACCTCTGCCGCCGACAGTATCCTTCACCCTTTCGCCGGCGAGCCTAACGATGGTCGAAGTCCGGCCGGAGGCCTGACCTTTTCGCCAGTCGAAACAGTTTTCTTCGGTACCACGCGTTATGGCGGTACCAACAACAAAGGCACAATTTTTCGGATGAAGCCCGACGGTTCAGGTTACACTGTCATCCATCATTTCGCCGGGGGACCCAACGATGGAGAGGGCCCCTCGGGAGAATTAATCGTGGTCGGACCGAAGATCTATGGCACCACCTTCAATGGCGGACCTAACAATCTCGGGACGATTTACCGAATCGATACCGACGGCGCCCAATTGACGTTGCTCCACACCTTTCCGGCCGGCACAAACGACGGTACTTTTCCGGTAGGACCGCTCGTTTTGTCCAGCTCCACGTTATACGGCGTCAGCGAGCAAGGCGGAAACGATAATCTCGGAACGATTTTTAAGATCGACACCAGCGGCGCTAACTACGGCAAGCTGCACGATTTCGTTACCGGCACCAGCGATGGTCATTTGCCGATTGGCGGTCTGGCGCTCGTGGGCGCGACTCTTTACGGCACAACGGCGCAAGGCGGCACCAGCGGGAATAATGCTGGCACGATATTTCGAATCGATACGGGCGGTGCCGCCTATCAATTGCTGTACTCCTTTACCGGCAGTCATGGGGACGGATATAATCCCGAGCACACCCTCACCGTATCCGGCAACACCCTGTACGGCGTCACCAACCAGGGCGGAACTTTTGGCACCGGCACGATCTTCAAAATCGCGGTGAACGGAAGTGGTTACGGCGTTTTGTACAGCTTCGAGGGCAGCACCGGCAACGACGGTCATCCAGCGTCGCCGGTAACCGTGTTTAAGGATCATTTGATGGGGACGACTGATCCGATCGACATCAACATCCCTGATGTCATCTACTCGATTGGTTTGGACGGCTCCGGCTTCGGCATTATCCACCGGTTTAATGGCGGAACCATGGAAGGTCGCGACCCACTCGGCAATGTGGTTGTGATCAGCTCGACCATTTACGGCGTGACTTCCCAAGGCGGGACAGGCAGCGGGGTTATTTATGCGTTGGAGCTGCTCAAGATCGTTTCGGTAAACCACGCCGATGACGGTCATTTTGTTTTGTCAGGGCAAGCCCTGCCAAATTCTTCAGTCACGACTGAATTTTCTCCGGATTTGCTAACGGATTTCAAGTTTCTGGACACCACGACGGCAGATGCGAACGGCGTGTTCGAATACCGTGACAATGTAGGGATCCCCAGCGCCTCGATGAAATTCTATCGGGCGGGTTATCAGTAGCCTTTATATTATAGACAGAACCCGTTGAAGCATGCCCGGCCGGTCTCGGCTGGGGTCAGACCTTACCGGTCTCGCGTGGGAGAGGTCTCGCCTGGGCTCAAACCTTACTATTGATACTCGTTAGAGCCCAGAGATAACTCGGACTTCCGGTCTTAAGACGATCCGCGATCCATTGCCGAGTCATGGGTGTTTCAGATCGCAGCTGCCGCGCAATCCTGATCTTCGCGGCGTGTGCCTTTGTGCTGCGAAACGTCAGCGTGGAAACGTGAACTCTCAACTAAAGCCCGCCTGTCCGCTGCCGGACGGACTCGCCGTGGCGAGCAACGCGTTCTTTCAACTGTCTTCAGTTATTGAATGCGAAGCGGGCGCGGCACGGTCGCACAGTCCGCAAAACAGACTAACCGAGTGTCAAGAGTAAGGTCTGCCCCCTATTTTCCGATAGTAAGGTCTGACCCCTATCCCCCCCTCTGCCCCCTACTCCCCTACTTCCTGCCTTTGCTCGGGCTCTAGCTCCGTTAGGCTATATGAAAGGAGAACATCCCCGCCAATTCTGTCTTACTTTCTTTAGGAATCGGTTACCATAGCCGCCGCAATGGACAAGCCGCCCCCAATGCTCGGAACGCGACGATGGTTTGGCGAATTGCTCACCTGGTTTGTTCCAACCGCGGGTTCCGCGCCGGCAGAGGGATTCATTCGACGCGGCATCGCCTGGCTCCTGTTCCTCAACCTTGCCAGCATCGTTGTGGCATCGCTTTTCATTTGCTCCTGGATTCCGACTTGGATTTGTTTCGTTACAACGTTGCTGTTCTGGGGCGCAGGCCTGGCAATGCTGATCGATCATTTTCGGAAAGGTTCACGTACGTTTCCGCTTTTTATCGCTTTCCTGATACTCCTCATCCTAACCGACATCTTACCGCCCGCTGGGCACATCGTGGCGCGACCGTTTAAGATTCCAACGGGCGCGATGCAGCCGACTTTCAACGGCGTCAGTGGCTATCCAAGCACCGGTCCTACCCCAAATTTCCTGCACCGTTGTGCTGATCTTCTGCTGCGTGGGCGACATTACATCGACGTCGTT